>JANYEA010000137.1 GCA_025363385.1 Bacteroidota bacterium
TCAAACATCTCTAACTCGCTTCTCCGCTTATAGGGTTGGCTACTTTTGGGACTTTGTTTAGGTTTTTTTTGCACTTTTACTGCCATTCTGAATAGTTTTTTGACAAGCTATTTCAGGACTAGACAATAACCGTATCACAAGTATCACTTTGCATATCAAACTGTATCATTGTTGCCCATAATAAATCCGCAAGAATATCAAATCAACAGAAATTCAAGCCTAGTAACAGAATAGTCCTAAGTATTAGCCTACTAAAGGCAGAAAAAGGCAAGAATCGGCAAATGTAATCCGCTGATTTAGAATGTAAACACTGTAGAATGTGCGTCTTTCGCTGGCAGGCTATTTTCCGATACAGAACTTAGAGAATATAAAATCTAATTGATCCTCATTTGTAATTTCTCCAGTTATCAACCCAAGATAATGTAAACACTGACGGATATCCATTGCGATCAGATCACTTGGAATGTCATTGTCTAACCCCAGCAAAACATCTGTCAATGAATTGTTTAATTGTTTCAGAGCATCATAGTGTCTTGCATTGGTAACAATGGTTGCGTCTGCCAGAATATCTCCGCTGATGGCTTTTGCCACTAACGACTTTTTGAGTTGATCGATTTGTTTGTTTTGTTTTGCTGAAATGAAAATAATTTCCGGAAATGAGGCAAACTTTTCCGGAACCATGGATTCAACTCCGTCTACTTTATTTCCAATAAGTAGGTATTGTATATTTTCTTTTTTAAAACCATTTACAATCTCTTGTAGCCCCATCGAATTCATTTCATTTACATCGAACAAATAAAGCACAATATCTGCTGCACGCATTTTCTCAAAACTTCTCTCAATTCCAATGGTCTCAATCAGGTCTTTACTATGCACACGTATTCCCGCTGTATCAATTAATCGAAATAGCACGCCATCAATATTCAATACTTCTTCCACAGTATCACGTGTTGTGCCTGCTATTTCACTTACAATGGCCCTATTTTCGTTCAACAAACTATTTAGCAGAGTACTCTTACCCGCATTCGGCTTGCCAATGATGGCCACCTGAACGCCATTCTTGATCACATTACCTAATTGAAAGGATTGCAATAAATCATTGGTTGATTTTGCAAGTTTGCCAATTAATTGATAGAGTTGCTTACGATCTGCAAATGCCACATCCTCCTGAGAGAAGTCGAGCTCTAATTCTATGAGTGCAGAAAATTTAATGAGTTCTTCACGAAGCTCATGTAAGGCAGAAGAAAATCCTCCACGCATATTATTCAAAGCAGTTTTTCTGCTTGCTTCTGTATTGCTGGCAATTAAATCTGCTACTGATTCTGCTTGTGCTAAATCCATTTTGCCATTCAAAAATGCACGTTGAGTAAACTCTCCCGGCTTTGCAATACGCACGCCTAAATTGCAAATGGATTTGATAATTTTTTCTACGATGAAATTAGATCCATGACAACTTATTTCAATCACATCTTCACCTGTGTATGAAGTGGGTCCTTTAAACAATGCAACAACCACTTCATCGAGCAATTCGCCACCCTGCTTTAAATAACCTACGTGTAATGTATGTGAAGCCTGTTTAGAAAGATCCTTCGAAGGGAATAATTGATTTACAACAGCAATCGTATGCTTTCCACTCAACCGAATCACCGAAATAGCACCCATACCCGGTGCTGTAGCTAAAGCCACAATCGTATCATCCCAAAACTTTTGCCGATTCGCCATTCTTCTAATTTCAACAAAAATAAGGTCTTAAATTAAAAGATTTGCATTAAGAGATGATACCCACCCCGTCTGTTCGCTCAGCCGCTCCAGCCACCCCCTCCATCGCATGCGATGGAGGGGAAACTTTTTATTCCACACTTTTTTTTACCAACTTTTTCATTCTGTACCCTTATCTTAAACTTACTCTTCTGCAACTTGAAATGAAATACTTTGTTTATGTCGATAAATCACGTTTCTCCCATTTTGAATCGCGGGTTTCCAGGATGGCCCTTTTTTGATTACTCGGATTGCTTCTAGATCGGTACCATAACCGGGATTATTGTCTGCAAGCACATCAGAAATAACTCCATTTTTGTCTACTGTAAAAGAAACTACCACTGTATATTTTCCAGCTGGAGCACCATTATTAATGGGCAGATCTCTATTTAGATTACGTTCCAGATATTTCGACCATGCAGGAAACCCACCAGGAAATTCAGCTGGATTTTGAACTACATAAAAAGTTTTGTCGTAATCATCATCATTTTTAGGCACCTCAATTTTATCAATGCTACTTTCTACAGGCGGAGCAATAATTCTATCATCAGGAGTGCCTTCTTGATTTTTATTTCCAATCCTCGTATTTTCTAATTGATCTATTGTTTTAATTTCTTCCGTCGCGTCTACAAGTGCATCTTTTAAAATCTGTGGTGGGGTAAAGATTGACATATCCACTTTAGGAAGTTCTTGTTTGGGAGGTGGAGGTAGTGGCTCTGTTTTAATTTCATCTGGTTTTATTGTTTCCAGATTCACATCCTGAATGATTGGTAGCGGGGAATTTTTTTTGGATGAATTTGCAATCACTGCACTAATCATAAATAATAATGCAACAAAAAAAGTTCCTGCTAAAGCATACGAAATTCGTTTGTTATAAGTCTTACGGAGATCATAAGCGCCATAAGATTTGTTTCTGCCATCAAATAAAATTTCCAGCAGATCAGCGGATAAAATTTGCATCTTTTCCATAATAGTTGTTTACTATGTGATGGATAGATGCTAATTTTTCCATAAAGAAATTTGTTAAAAGAAAGGATAATCTCGAATGCAAAAAAAGTCCGCAACGAAAAACGTTGCGGACTTTTTTATATAAAAGAAGATAAAATATTATTCTTCAGAAACCACGAAAGTGATGCTTTGTTTGTGACGATAGATTACATTTCTACCGTTTTGAACTGCAGGCTTCCATGATGGTCCTTTTTTAATTACACGAACAGCTTCGTCTTTGGTACCATAGCCAGGATCATTCTCAGCTTGCACTTCAGAAATTCCACCATTCTTATCAACTATGAAAGAAACCACTACTGTGTATTTTCCAGGAGGTGCACCATTGTTTACAGGTAAATCCCTGTTCAGGTTACGCTCCAGATATTTTGTCCATGCGGGCAATCCACCTGGGAACTCAGCTGGAATTTGTACTACGGTAAATACCTTATCATAGTCTTCATCCTGCTTTGGCGCTTCTACCTTACCAGTACCAGATTCAACAGGAGGAGCAACGATACCTTCGTCCTTTGTTCCTTCCTGGTTTACGGTACCAATTTTGGTATCTTCCAGTTTTTCTACTTCTTTAATTTCATCCTTGTCTTTCACTTCTTCATCCTTCACAATTTTTGGAGGGGTGAATTTAGTAATCTCCACTTTGGGTGGTTCTTGTTTTGGTGGTGGCGGTGGCGGTGGCGGTTCAGGCTTTTTCTCATCCTGCTTCATATTCTCAAGATTAACGTCCTGAGCAATTACTTCCACTGCTTTCTTTTTTGAAGAATTCGCAACCACTGAACTGATCACCAACAGGCCACAGATGATAAGCGTTCCTATTAAAGCGTAAGTGATACGCTTATGGTAAGTTTTACGCAGATCGTATGCACCATATGTTTTATTTCTGCCCTCGAAAATAATATCGAGGATGTCGGCAGATAAAATTTTGTTTACGTCCATGTTTTCAGTGTCTTTAATTGTGTGCTTCCTTTCGGAAAATTCCACTTTTTATTTTGCAGGTGCTGCAATATTTGCTTCAGTAACTTTAATCAATTGTGTTTCAACAGTAGAAATATCTACCAACGCATAACGCTTACACACATTGATCGCCATCTCATCTAAAATATCCACCACATTACGATAAGTACATTCTTCAGAAGGTTTTAATACTACTACTAAATCTTTTTCCGGAGTACGCGATTTCTTATCTAATAATACATTGCGAATTTCTTTAAACGTTGATGTTTTAAAGTTTGATGCACTATTGTCTAACTGACCCTCGTAGTAAAAAACGTTATCGTCTTTTCCTAAAAGGATGGTTATAACACCCGATTCTTTGGCCTTATTTTGATCTTCTGGCTTATCTGCATCCTTTGGTAAGAATAGCTTCATTGCCGTCGGCTGACTCATAGTGGTGGTGAAGATAAAGAACGTAATTAGCAAGAACCCTAGATCCACCATTGGTGTTAGATCCACACGGGTTGACAGCTTCTTACTCTTCTTGACCCCTGGTCCTTTCTTGTGACCACCGCCACCGGAGGTATCCATTTCTGCCATGTCGGATAAATTTATTTTTTAAATAATCTTGTTTACTTATTCTGTTCTCTTTTCGCCTTTCATAGCGCTCTTCCAAAGTTCACTTCCAACAGGAACACTCTCAGGATTGGTGATCATTTGAAACTTCAAGATATCATTCTTCTTAAACGCATCAATCACGCTTTTGAATGCAGGATATTTTGCAGCATTATCACCTTTCAACTGGATATTCGCTTTTTGTCCAGCATATGCTGTTAACACCAAGCTCATCCATTCTTTGATTTCATTGTTGGTAGAATCTTTAGCAGGAATACCTGGTAAGGCACCGCCTTTGCGCGCCTCTTCAGGAATTGCAAGAAAAGCAGCAAGCCCACTGAATGGTGCTCCATAAAAACCAGCTTTCTTAAATGCTTGCACATTCAGGCCTAGATTTTTAGTAGAATTCAGCGTGTTTGCGATGACCTCTTTTTTAGATTCATCGTCCATAGAAAGAAATACCTTACCGTCTTTGTCGATTGTAATCAACACGATGTCTTTTGTTTCAGCAACTTTTGCTGCAACAGAATTAGGTGTTGTTACCGCAATGGCTTCAGCAGGCTTAAACTTTGTTGTCAAGATAAAGAAAGACAACAAAAGGAACGCCACGTCGCACATCGCCGTCATGTCGATACTAGTACTCTTCCGTGGTAATTTGGCTCTACCCATTGTTATTAATTTATAATTTCACTAATTAGATTCAAAACTGTTTGCTTTCCACAAAAATCTTTCGATTATTTGTAATTAGCAGCAAAGCTCTGAGTTAATGTGAAACCTGATTCATCAATACCATAAGTGATACCATCAATACGAGTGGTAAACACGTTATACATAATGATCGCAACAGCAGATGTACCAATACCTAATGCAGTATTGTAAAGGGCTTCAGAGATACCTTGTGATAATTCACGAGCAGCTTCTCCACCACCTTCATCTCCTAATTTAGAGAAAGAACGGATCATACCCATTACCGTACCTAACAATCCCATAAGGGTTGCTACTGAAGCGATAGTTGATAAGAATACTAAGTTTTTCTCCAACATTGGTAATTCCAATGCAGTTGCTTCTTCTACTTCTTTTTGAATATTTAATACTTTCTGATCAGTAGACAATTCTGTGTTAGTGATCATTTCTTTGTATTTCTTAAGACCTGATTTCATTACATTACCTACAGATCCTTTTTGCTTATCGCATGCAGCCAACGCTTTGTCTACTTCATGGTTAGCTAAATGGAATTGTACTGAACGCACAAACTCAGCAATATTGCCAGTTCCGGCTGCCTTAGAGATAGTTAAAAATCTCTCAATACAGAATGCAAGTACAATTAAAAACGCACCAATCAAAATTGGAACGATGATACCACCCTCATACATTTTAGACAAAGAGCCCTTAGGTCCTTTGTGGCTAGGCCAAAAACCACCACTTGCATCAGGTGTAGTGAAATTACTGTCGGCACCGATTACGAAGCGCCATAAAACATAACCCAGGATAATACAGGCAATAGGAGCGATAGTTGCAACCAAATTGCTGCTCTTTTTAGGTTGAGCAGAAGTTGCGGTTTTAGCAGCCGCTGGTGCAGTTGGTTTGATGTCAGCCATGATTCAATTGATTTTTGGTTTTTAAAAATTACAGTTGATAAAAATTTACGTTCGCAATGCTACATAAAAATGCGTTGAAAAATCAAAACATTTCCCTCTTTTTCTAAAGGGCTTACAAATTAGGTATTTTATTGAAACGGAAAACAAGAACGGCCGATTCTTTTTTTACTTTTTTTTAAAAGCATCATTTAATCGTCTGAAAACCGCTCTAGACAGGATTATCAGCCCCCTTCACCGATATATTTTGTTTTTCTCTTCCGTCTATATAAGAACTGTCATTAAAACAGTTATTGAAGAGGTTTGGTTGCTATCTTTAATCATAATTAAATAATGTATACTTATGAGAATTTATTTTATTTCGTTGGCAATTCTTGTGACCTCTCTCAGTTTTGGTCAACAAAAGCCTTCAAAATCTGACACAGCAGCTAAAAACCCAACTTCTGGAAGCGCTGCGATGGATGGTATTGGGGGACCAAAAATGCCCAAAACTGGTCCGAAACCCTATAAAGAAGTAATTACAGATAAAGCAGTCTCCTCTAATGGCCTTTTTACGGTGCATAAGGTTGATGAAAAATACTACTTCGAAATTGCTGATAGCATTATGGGCAGAGAGATCTACGCCATCACCCGCTTTTCAAAAGCACCGGGTGGTGGTGGTATTTATGGCGGCAATGAAGTAAATAAACAAACACTCAAATTTGAGAAAGGCCCCTCTAACAATGTATTTGTAAGGGTGGTTACCCTGATCAGCATGGCAGATTCTACCAATAATATCTCTAAAGCTGTATCTAATTCCTATCTCGACCCCATTGGTGCGGCATTCGATATCAAGGCTTTGGGAAAGGATTCGACTAGTACAGTAATAGATGTGACCGATTTTTTTAAAGGCGATAACCAGATCGTTAGTCTAGACCCCAATTTGAAAAAAATATTCAACTTAAACGCCATTGCGTCCGATCGCTCCTATGTTCAATCGATCAAAACCTTTCCTATTAATACCGAGATCAAAACAGTTAAAACTTTTTCCACTTCTTCAGGTAGCCAAATGCCGGGCATGTCTTTCCCTGGCTCAAGTGCCAGTTTCCCCGCCGCCAATAAAGCCGGCGCAGTTACGATGGAACTGAATACCTCAATGTTATTATTACCCAAAACACCCATGGCACCCAGGCTTTTCGACCGCAGGGTAGGTTTTTTTACTGATCGCTATGTATTATATAGTGACGATCAACAAAAAGTAGATAAAAAAGAGTTCGCTGTTCGTTGGAGATTAGAACCCAAACCAGAAGATCTTGAAAAATATAAAAATGGCGAACTAGTTGAGCCCATTAAACAAATCGTTTACTATATCGACCCTGCAACACCCAAACAATGGCACCAACCCTTAATTGACGGCATTAACGATTGGCAGACGGCTTTTGAAAAAGCGGGATTCAAAAATGCCATCATTGGAAAAGAATGGCCAACCGATGATAGTACTATGAGTTTAGAAGATGCCCGATATTCAGTAATCCGATACCTCGCATCTGATATTGAAAATGCTTCCGGTCCGCAGGTACACGACCCACGCAGTGGTGAAATCTTAGAGAGTCATATCAATTGGTACCATAACGTAATGAAGTTGGTACACGATTGGTACCTCATTCAAACCGCTGCTGTTGATGCTAGAGCTAGAAAAATGAAATTTGATGATGAGCTCATGGGACAATTAATTCGTTTCGTTTCCTCTCATGAAGTTGGACATACTTTAGGCCTTCGCCATAATATGGGCAGTAGTAGTAAAACTCCCGTTGAAAAACTAAGAGATAAAGCCTGGGTAGAAGCAAATGGACATACCGCATCTATTATGGACTATGCGCGTTTCAATTACGTGGCACAACCCGAAGATAATATCAGCGAAATAGGTTTGTTTCCTAGAATTGGAGTATACGACAAGTGGGCATTACAATGGGGTTACACTTATACTGGATTGCAAGATCCAGAAAAAGATCAGAAATTAACCAATAAATGGGCCATTGATAGCCTTACTAAAAACCCCAGACTTTGGTTCGGTGGTGAGGGACGTACAGCTGATCCTCGTGCACAAACAGAAGACCTTGGAGACAATAGTATGAAGGCAAGTGAATATGGAATCAAAAATTTAAAAAGAATCATTGTTGCCATTCCTGAGTGGACAAAAGAAGAAGCAGACCCATACGAAAATCTTTCAGATATCTACAATCAATTAATCGGTCAATACAGCAGGTATATGGGTCATGTTTTAAGAAACGTAGGTGGTGTAAACGAGACTTTTAAAACCATCGAAGAATCTGGTGATATTTACGAGCCCGCATCAAAAGAAAATCAAAAAGAAGCAATTACTTTTTTAAACAAACAATTATTCGAAACTCCAAATTGGTTACTCGATAAAAATATACTCAATAAAATATCTAGTCCGATTTCATTGGAAACAATTCAATCTATACAAACCAGTGCTTTGAATAGCTTGTTAGATGGGCAAAGAATGTTCAGACTGATTGCCGCCACCAATCGTTTTGGAAATAATACATACAATTTAGCTGAGATGATTGCTGATTTGCATAAAGGAATTTTCAGCGAATTAAGTGGCAATAAAGCTATCGATGGATATAGAAGAAATATCCAGAAAGTGTATGTAGAAAAACTATTGGATTTAGTTGATCCCACTCCATCGTTTTCTATTAGCTTGGGTGCAGCTTTTGGAATGCCTTCCTCTGTAAATATTATCAATACAGATGTTTTCTCCATTGCCAAAGGAGAATTGAGAGCATTGCAAACAGAGATTACTACGGCAAGTAATTTAAATACAGATAAAGTTAGTAAATACCATTTGCAAGATCTTGCAGACAGAATTAAAAAGGGACTGGATCCTAAATAAAAGGGCAACAAAATATAAAAGCCGGAGCATGTCTCCGGCTTTTATATTTCTACCCCATCTTATTTAATACCTTTGTTCAAATTCAATTCATGAAGTGGCTACTTTTTTCTATAGGATTTTTGTTATGTGTGCAGCTTTCGGCACAAAAAAATAAAGTGGTCATTGGCTATTTACGCGATAGCGTTACACACGCAGCAATTGTACTGGGAAGTGTTACTAATAATACCACACACGAAACGGTGATGAGTGGAAATACTGGGCGGTTTAAAATTCATATCAAGGAAAGTGAAATTCTTTCTTATGCTGCAGTTGGTTACCATTTCGACACGATACAATTTGTGCGCAAACTTGTCTTACAAGATTCAATAGAGATTTATGCATCGCCACTTTCTCACTACCTCGGCAATGTTACGGTTACTGCAAAGGGTATGAGTGCTTATCAAATGGATAGTATTGAAAGAAGAAACGATCTGTTACACGATATGGTTTCATATAAGAAATCCACTTTTGCTTTATCCAATACGGGTGCGGGATTAGGAATAAGTATTGATCGTTTTTCGAAACACGAGAAAAGTAAAAGAAGAGCACTTGATTTTTTTGAAGCACAGGAAAGAGAAGCATATATCAACTACCGATATTCTGCAAAATTGGTAGAAGAAAGTACCGGATTCAAAGATGAAACACTACGCAACTTCATTCAACAAAGTAGACCAAGTTATGATTGGCTTCGAGCCAATACAAGCTCTGAAGATATCCGCTACTATATCAACGATCAGCTAAAGAAGTTTTCGGCAAACTAAGGCTGCATTATTCGTAACGCAATGCATCAATCGGATTAAGCCTGGCAGCTTTCATAGCCGGATAAATACCCGCAGTTAAGCCTACCACAGAACAGATCACAATTCCTAATATTACCCAGAACCATGGAATTACGAAGCCGGTTTTTAAGATGATAGAAAACAAATTTCCCACCATAACTCCTAAGAATATTCCGAACAATGCACCTAGCATGCTAATGATTACGCTTTCGAAAAGAAACTGTTGACGAACATTTCTACTTTTACCGCCAATGGCTTTTATTAAACCCACTTCTTTGGTTCTTTCATTTACAGCAACTAACATAATATTCATTAACCCGATGGCTGCACCAATTAAAGTAATTAATCCAATGGCACCAGCAGATCCTGTGATACTGCTTAAGAAACCAATAAATAATTCCGCAAACTTGTCGCTCTTCTCTAAAGCGAAATTATCTTCATCAACAGGCTGTAATTTTCTAACATTACGAAAAACAGAAGTTGCTTCACCATCTGCTACACTTAATTCATTTACATTCTGCACCATTACACCGAGCATATAGGAAGGACTACCATTTGTAAATCTTCTCAGATTTGAAAAAGAGGTTACCACCACATCATCCTGACGAAGCATCGCACTAGATCCTTTCTCTTTCAATAATCCAATAACACGATATGGAACACTACCTACCCTAATTATTTTTTCGATGCATTTTTCAGGCTTATCTCCAAATAATTTACTAGCCACATTTGAACCAAGAATACAAACATTTCTTCCGCTTTGTACATCGAGGTTGTTTATATTTCTTCCCAGTATTAAAGTATAGCCATTTACATTCAGGTAATTTTCATCCCCACCCATGATCACAATATTGGGATTGGTTTTCTTTTCTAAATAATGTATTTCCATGCCCCCAGGACCACGGCGATATACAGTAGTAACAGCTCCTGGAAAACTAAAAGCAGACTTGAAACTGGTGGCTTCTTCCATCCGGATTGGCTTACCCAAGTTCGATTTCTTTTCTTTCTTAGCTCCTTTTTTAGCCTTTGCAAATTCATCTCTATTGCCTCCCCCTCCCATGCGAAAATTGGATTCTTTGAAACGAATACTAAAGGAATTCGCACCCATGAACGAGAATGATTCTTTCAAGCTTTGATTCATGGCTTGTATGGCTGTAATAATTCCTATCAATGCCATAATACCAAAGGCAATAATGGCTACCGTAATGCTGGTTCTCAGCTTGTTGCTTCGAACATTACGCCAGGCTAAACTTAAAGAATCGAGTGTGGTCATGCAGTAATAGATTATTCCTTCAATAAATTAAAGGTAATCGAGATTCTGCGATTGAAAGAAACTGCACTGATAAATATGAAGAGCGGTTAAAAATAGAAATAATTGAGCAATACAGAGGGTAGCACTCCAATTAAAACGATTAAAGCCGCAACAAAAACCAATCCCGCTTTAAATCCAGCCGTGATTTCTGTGGTTTCTGCAACCCCCTCTTTGAAGTACATGGCCTGAATTACCCTGAAATAATAATACACACTTACTGCTGCAAAAAGAACCGCCACAATAACTAGCCAAAGGCCAGTTCCGGTTTTAACCACACTTGCCAACATATAATATTTGGCAAAAAAACCTGCAGTCAATGGTATCCCAGATAGAGACAATAAACAAATAGTAGTGGTTAAGGCTAGTACAGGTTCTGTTTTAGCCAATCCGTTAAAACCATCTAGTGTATAATCCTTCATTTTTATTAACACAGCAAAAATGCCAATGGTAGCTAAGCTATAAGCCGCAGCATATAATAAGATCCCCTCTTTTGCAATGTCACTAGCAGAATAAAGTGCAAACAGCATAAAGCCAGCCTGAGCAATACTCGAATACGCCAGCATACGTTTTACACTCTGCTGAAATACAGCTGTTATATTTCCAATTAATAATGTAGCTATGATTACAAATGACAATAAGATTTTCCAGGTTGGTCCAAGTATGGCAGACTGACCTTCCAATAAACGAATGAAAGCAAAGAAACCCGCTACTTTAACAATAGTAGCCATAAAAGAAGTAAACACACTTGGTGCTCCGTCGTATACGTCGGGTGTCCAGAAATGAAAAGGTGCTGCCGATACCTTAAAACACATTGCCACAAATAATAGAAGTACCCCAGCAATTTCAAGATATGATGCCCTTGGTACTGAAGTGCCCCCAGTTGGTGTTGATATGATGGATGGAGATGAGATCCCAAAAGAACCAGTTGCCCCATAGATCAAAGCAATACCCATTAACATGATTCCTGCTGTAAATGCACCCATTAAAAAATATTTAAGGGATGCTTCATTACTTTTTAAATTTCGTTTATCTGAACCTGTTAATATGTATAATGGGATTGATAAAATTTCAATACCTAAGAATAACATCAATAAGCTATTGAATCCGCATAAAATACTTACTCCACACAAAACAAAAAATATGAGCGCAAAATATTCAGCCGGATAATTACCCGCATTTTCGATATCTTTTCCACTTAAAATTACATAGATCAAAGTGGCTGTGATGGCAATAGTATTAAAGAATAAACCAAATTTTTGGAATCGAAGCAGTTCATGACTGTTTACTACAACAGTATATACCCCATAGGTTTGAAATAAGTTTGCAATCAGCAGCAACAATAAGCCGCCAATAGCTATATACTTCAAAGTTGATTTATTCTTAAGTAAGATGCCACTAAACATCATTACTACACCTAGTAAAGCCGAAACTATAATTGCGTTCATAATTACTTATCTTATAAACCTCTTTCAAGGTCTGTGTTCAATTAACGGTTAGCGAATATTGCACTTACGGTATCTTTTGTTAAATCAATCATTGGTTGAGGATATACACCCATCACCAAAACGAGCAATACCAGAATGCCCAATACCCATTGTACATTTCCACTTACTTCTACAGCATGTTCCGTTTTTTCAACTGTATTGCCAAAGAATATTTTCTGAATCATATTCAACGTATATACTGCTGCTAGAATAATACTGATACCTGCAACGGTTGCGATCCATCCATTAAACTGGAATAGTCCGTTAAACATTAGAAACTCACCCACAAATGCATTGGTTAATGGTAAAGCCACATTTGCTAATGCCATGATCACAAATAAAATAGCCAAAACTGGCGCTTTCTGTGCAAGTCCTCCTAATTCGCTAAACTTACGTGTTCCCAATTGTTGTTCAATTACATCAGCAACAATCCATAACCCGATCACGTTGATGCCGTGGTTAAACATCTGAATCATTACTCCTTCTAACCCAATTTGATTTTGTACAAAGATCGCAGCACACATTAAACCGATATGCGCAATAGAAGAGTAAGCAATCAATCGCTTGATATCATCCTGACGAATTGCAATCAATGATGCATAGATCATACCAATCACCGATAATACAACCACAAACATACTATGTGCTTGAAATCCCTGAGGAACCATTGGAAGCAACCAGTGAATCACTGCAAATATTCCCATCTTCACCATCACGCCACTCAATATCATAGTTACTGCAGTTGGCGATTGCTCATAGGCATCTGGTTGCCAGGTATGAAAAGGAAAAATAGGCATCTTAATAGCGAAGGCTATAAAAAATAATGCGAAAACTCCGTTCTGAGCGTGTGCTGGTAAATTAGCGTGGTAAAAACTCTGCATAGCAAATGAATGATCTGCTGTTTGAGAATATACATACAATAAACCAACCAACATTAATAGAGAACCGATGAAAGTATATACAAAGAATTTAAACGTAACTGCAATTCTCTTTTCGCCACCCCAAATAGAACAAAGAAAATAAACCGGGATCAATGCCAATTCCCAGAAAAAATAAAACAATAAAGCATCAGATGCTAAGAATACTCCCAATAATCCGGCTTGCGTTAATAACATCAAACCATAGAATGAAGATGACTTTGGATACACATTTTTATAGGTTGCTGCAAAAACTACCGGAAAAGAAATGGCAGTTAGAAGACTGAGCATTTTACTCATACCGTCTTGCAATAAACTAAATCTGCTACCCAACCCTGGTAACCATGCTGCATCATAGGTTAAAGCACCTTTCGTAAAAACAGCCATTAGCGACAATACCAATGTAGCCAATGAAGATGCAAGGGCAAGTGCCTTGGATGCTGGGGAATCTTTTAGCAGAAAAACTGCTAAACCGCTCAACAAAGGAATCAATATCAGTAAAAGAGGAATCATATATTTTCTTTAACGCCTAGGCCTAGTTAAATAATCGGTTCAAATAATATACAATGGTGATATCATTAAACCAAACCAATACAAATACAACGATTGCTAAAACCATGATCAGTAAGTAGTTTCCTACTTGTCCGCTTTGAAGTAAACGCAATTGTCTAGAACCATAACCCACTAATCTACCTACCCCGTTTACCGCACCATCAATAACATACTTTTCAACAAAATTTTTAAAAAAACCTGCCACTGCATTCAAGGGATTTACTATCACGGCATCGTACAATTCATCTACATACCATTTATTTTCTAAAATAACTCCCAAGCCAGTACTCTCTTCTGTGATAGGCTGATATTTTTTATAACTATTGATAGCATAAATAATTACCACCACAATTAATGCAGTAGATCCTATTAAATACATCCACTCTTGCGAAGTTTCTAAATGATGCTTATCAGCAATCGCAGTTGAAGAAGCAAAAATGGGAGCAAGAAAATGTTCTAAACTATGGGCATCTTTTGCAAACAGTTCAGGAATTCCTACCCAACCCCCAATTACCGATAAAATAGCTAGCACTATTAAAGGAATGGTCATTGCAGAAGGACTCTCATGCAAATGATGTTCTTGTTCATTAGTACCTCTGAATCCTCCTAAGAAGGTAAGAGAATACAAACGGAACATATAAAAAGCAGTCATTAAAGCTCCGCCCAATCCTAAATAATAATAGATCGGATTTTTAGCAAGTGCTGCCATTAGAATTTCATCTTTTGAAAAGAAACCAGAAAACGGCGGAATACCGGCAATTGCCAAACAGGCTAATAAGAATGTAATATGCGTAATTGGCATATACTTTTTTAGTCCGCCCATTTTACGAATATCCTGCTCATGATGCATGGCATGTATTACAGAACCTGCACCTAAAAACAGAAGGGCTTTGAAAAATGCATGGGTAATTACGTGAAAAACAGCACCCGTATAAGCTCCCACACCTAGACCAAGAAACATATAACCTAACTGACTCACTGTAGAATAAGCCAATACTTTTTTAATGTCGTTTTGTTTGATCGCAATGGTTGCTGCAAATATGGCTGTAGCCAATCCTACCATTGCCACTAAAGATTGCGTGCCCGGGGCCATGGTATACAAAATATTGCTTCGTGCAATCATATAAATTCCGGCAGTAACCATGGTGGCAGCATGTATCAAAGCAGAGACTGGTGTTGGACCGGCCATTGCATCTGGCAACCAGGTATATAATGGAATCTGTGCACTCTTACCCATAGCACCTATAAAAAGTAAGGCAGTAATGGCGGTAATATCAAAAGAAGATAATTGTGCAACTTGAGAAAACACATCTGAATAAGTAGCTGTACCTAATTTAAAAATTAACCAAAAAACGGCTAATAAAAAACCAAGATCGCCAATACGGTTCATTACAAACGCTTTTTTAGCAGCGTAGTTATAATTATTATTTTTAAACCAGAATCCTATCAGTAAATAAGAACACAAACCAACACCTTCCCAACCAATAAACATAATTACATAGTTCGCTCCCAACACCAATAATAACATAGAGAACACAAACAAATTCAAGTAGGCAAAATATCTACCAAAATGCTGAGGTTCTTCCTCATGCATATATGCAGTTGAGTAAAGGTGAATCAAGAAACCAACTCCTGTAATGATCAGTAAAAAGAGCACAGATAGCTGATCAACCTGAAAGGCAAATGGAATAATCAAACCCTTTATCGAAATAAAATTAAAGAGGGTTATCACAGAAACCCCATTTGCTTTTACATCAAAGAATACTAAAAGGCTTACAATAAAGGAAGCCAAAATAGTGCCGCTGCCAATAATGCCGATCAAAGATTTCGACAATGATTTCCTTCCCAATCCATTGATCAGAAAACCCAGCAGGGGAAATAGCGGAATTAAATAAACAAGTTTACTCATAATCTACTGAAAGCCTGAAATACACTACAAAAGAGCGTGTACAACAGTATTTTAATTTTTCAATCTGTTCAAAAAGTTAATATCTACCGAATGGGTATTTCTAAATAACATTACTATAATGGCGAGCCCTACACTTACCTCTGCCGCGGCAACTACCATTATAAAGAATACAAATAACTGACCATCGGATCCAACTGTAGAAGCTTTATCAGAAATGCTTGCTGCTGCTAGGTGCATTTTTGAAAATGCAACCAGCAATAAGTTAACTGCATTAAACATTAACTCGATACACATAAAAACAATGATCACATTGCGACGTGTAAGTGCACCTATGATGCCGATGCTAAATAAAGCTAAACAGAGATAGATATAATATTGTATTGGCATAAACTAATTTGATCTTGATTAATCTTTTTTACCCATAACGATGGCTCCCACCATCGCACTCAAAAACAATACACTTGTTATTTCAAATGGTACCACATAATCATTGAATAAAACCCTTCCTAAATTTTTAATCAACCCGATATCTCCACTAGTTGTCATGGCCACTTTTGATTTTAAATCCAGCGACTGACGCACCAATGAAACTAACACCATCAGGAAGCATCCACCAGAAATAACACCAGCAAGCTTCATCCAAAGATTTTTTTGTGGTTCGTTTTGTTGATTTAAGTTCATCAACATAATTACAAATAAGAAAAGTACCATGATGGCCCCTGCATACACTATAATATTAACGATGGCAAGAAATTGCGCATTCAATAAAATATAATGCCCAGAGATAGCAAAGAAGGTTACTACCAACCACAGAACACTGTGAACGGGGTTCTTGCTGATCAATACCATGCTGGCACTAAACAAGGCCAACGCACTTAAAAAAAAGAATAATATTTCTGTAGTACTCATTGTTGCTATAATTAGTAGTTGATCTGAAAACCAACCAGTAATTGTTAATTATTAATTATTCCTAGATGGCCCTTTTGCTTTTGCAAAACCCTCTGGATCAGTTAATGGATTTGGTATTACTAAATCTTCTTTACCATAAATAAATCCTTGACGGGAATAATTTGCAGGTGCAAATGTTTCGCTCAAGAAAATAGCTTCCTTAGGGCAAGCCTCTTCACATAAGCCACAAAAAATACAACGGAGCATATTGATCTCATACTTCGCAGCATATTTTTCTTCGCGATACAAATTCTCTTCTCCTGGTAAACGTTCAGCTCCTTCCATGGTAATGGCTTCTGCCGGACATGCAACAGCACACAAACCACAGGCGGTGCATCTTTCTCTTCCTTGCTCGTCTCTGTTCAAAACGTGTAAGCCACGAAACACCGGACTAAATTCGCGCGTTTTTTCCGGATAACGTATCGTGGGTTGTTTCTTGAACATATGGCTGAAAGTAATGGACATACCTTTAAAAATACTAGGTATGTACAAGCGTTCGATGAATGTCATCGGCTTGCGGTTTACTTCTTTTACTCTATTTGTTAATGCCTCCATGTAATTGAACTCTTTGCTTTCAAAATATTTTTAAATCTATCCGAAATATAAAATCCATGCTCCTGTTGCCAACATATTAGCCAGTGCCAGTGGAATCAAACTTTTCCAACCCAGGTTCATCAATTGATCATAACGAAAACGAGGAATTGTCCAACGGATCCACATGAATATGAAAATGAAAATCACGATTTTAATAAGTAATGCACCTACACCAACTAGTGCTGCAATATTTTGTGGCAATACTTTTTCGTCGAAGAAAGGAATATCAAAACCACCAAAATAAAGAGACGCCATAATAGCGCTACTCATGATCATATTGATATACTCAGAGAAAAGATAGAAACCTAATTTCATGGAAGAATATTCCTGATGGTATCCAAAATTTAATTCATTTTCCGCTTCCGGTAAATCGAAAGGTGTTCTATTACATTCTGCCATCGCACAAATGAAAAACAACAAAAATCCCAATGGCTGATACGCAATATTCCATAAATGACCTGGCGCCATTTGTTGGACTACAATTTCTCTAAGGCTCAAAGTATTTGTAGTCATCAACAAAGCAATCAATGCGATTCCCATTGCCAACTCATAACTAATAGCCTGTGATGCACCACGTAGTGCAGCCATCAAAGAGAATTTATTATTTGAAGCCCATCCGCCGATCATAATTCCGTAAACACCAAGACTCACAACACCGAACACATATAAAATGCCAATATTGATATCTGCGATTTGTAAATTAATTTCTCTGCCAAATAAATGAACAGTGCTACCCCAGGGAATTACTGCACATGTCATTAAAGCAGCAGTCATTGCTAAACCCGGACCCAATATGAACAAGGCTTTATTGGAAGAATTTGGAATGATCTCTTCCTTCATAATCAATTTCAATCCATCCGCCAGAGGTTGGAATAGACCAAAAGGACCAGCTCTTTCCGGACCTGGCCGATCTTGCAAAATAGCAGCCACTTTTCGTTCTGCAAATGTGGTATAAAGTGCAATTCCCAGGCTCGCAAAAACGATGATGACGATCAACACCAGTTTTTCGAGTACTAACAACATATCTAAAGAAAGTAATGTCATGATCTATAAACAATTAGTATTTGTTAACATTAAAATTGTTGGAATGTGCCGGACCATTGATTGAACTTAAATCAATATTGGTCTGATTCACTTCACTCACCGAATGAATATCCATCAATAATTTAGGCTGCCTTCCATGATGTACTGCCGAGAAAGTTTCTGTTGGCTTTGTTAAACCAATTTTACCTGCATAATGCCCTTGGGCAATCACAGAATGTCTGTCGATCAATCTTGGCCCTTCAATTACCCAATTGGATGTTTTCTTTTTTTCGAATCTACAGTCGTTACAGATCCATTCTTCTACTTCACCCCACTCATCTTTACGTGCAGTAACGCGGTATACCTCATCTCCTCTATTCCATAAAGTTACTTTACCGCTGCAAGTAGGACAGTCGCGGTGTGCATCCATAGGTTTCAAAAACCAAACACGGTTTTTAAAACGAAATGTTTTATCGGTTAATGCACCCACTGGGCAAACATCAATTACATTTCCAATGAAATCGTTATCTAAACTTTTCTCAATAAATGTGGCAATTTCAGAATGATCTCCACGGTCTAAAATACCATGGGAACGTTTATCTGAAATTTGGTCGGCAGTATAAACACAACGGTAACAAAGAATGCAACGTGTCATGTGCAACTGAATATATTTTCCTATATCGTGCTTCTTAAAAGTTCTACGTTGAAATTCATAACGAGTACCATCCTTACCATGCTCATAGCTCAGATCCTGCAAATGACACTCTCCTGCCTGATCACAAATAGGGCAATCCAAAGGATGATTCAATAATAAAAACTCAACAATACTTGCCCTTGCATCTACTACTTTCGGACTGGTAATATTTTTAACTTCCATTCCATCCATCACAGTAGTTCTGCAACTTGCTACCAACTTAGGCATTGGTCTTGGATCTTTTTCAGAACCCTTGCTCACTTCCACTAAACAAGTACGGCATTTACCACCGCTTCCTTCCAGTTTGCTATAATAACACATAGCAGGAGGAGCCACATCGCCACCAATTTTACGTGCTGCATGTAAAATAGTAGTTCCTGCGGGCACTTCAATTGTGATGTTGTCGATGGTAACTTTAAATAATGGTGTATCTGACATAATTCAAAATTCAAAAGTCAAAATTCATAAACATTAAGCTGGAACATGAATTGGGTCTGCATAATGCGCCAATCCATAATTCCTTGTTTGAGCTTCAGCAGCATGGGTTACATGCCATTCAAACTCATCTCTAAAATGACGGATAGCAGCAGCTACAGGCCAAGATGCAGCGTCACCTAGAGGGCAAATGGTATTCCCTTCAATTTTACTCTGGATATCCCATAGCAAATCGATATCACTTAATTTTCCTTCGCCTTTTTCTAATCGCAATAATACTTTCTCCATCCAACCAGTTCCTTCTCTGCAAGGAGAACACTGGCCACAACTTTCGTGACGGTAGAATCTGGCTAATGAATACGTATTTCTTACCACGCATTGATCTTCATCTAATACAATAAAACCTCCAGACCCCATCATGGAACCAGTTGCAAATCCACCATCACTTAAACTTTCGTAGTTCATGTAACGTGTTTCACCCTTTGCTGTTTTCAATAAAAGATTTGCAGGGAGAATAGGCACTGATGATCCACCTGGGATACAGGCTTTTAATCTTTTTCCATTGGGTATACCTCCACAATATTCATCACTATAAATAAATTCTTCCACAGAGATGGTCATATCAATTTCATAAACACCTGGTTTATTGATATTGCCGCAGGCTGAAATTAATTTGGTACCGGTAGATTTACCAACACCAATCTTCGCATATTCTTCGCCACCCTCATTTATGATTGGTACTACCGCAGCTAATGTTTCTACATTGTTTACCACAGTTGGTCTACCCCAAGCCCCTTTGATAGCAGGGAAAGGGGGTTTGATACGAGGGTTACCGCGCTTACCTTCTAATGATTCTATCAGAGCTGTTTCTTCTCCGCATATATAAGCACCTGCCCCACGTTGAACATAGATTTCACAATCGAATCCAGTACCTAAAATATTCTTTCCTAAAAATCCGTTTGCTTTTGCTTCTGCGATGGTTTGTTCCAAAATATCCGGGATCCAGGCATACTCACCACGGATATAAATATAAGTGGCATTGCTACCTAGCGCATAAGAAGCCACGATTAATCCTTCTATTAATAAGTGCGGAATAAATTCCATCAGGTATCGATCTTTGAAAGTACCAGGTTCGCTTTCATCTGCATTGCAAACTAAGTGACGGGGTACACCTTCTGGTTTAGCAATAAAGCTCCATTTCATTCCTGCCGGGAATCCAGCGCCACCTCTACCACGAAGACCACTCTTTTTCACTTCTTCCACAATCTCTTCTTGTGTCATTGTTTTGAGTGCCTTTTCCACGCTGCGATATCCTCCTTCACGGCGATACACATCGTAATAGCGAATTCCTTCTACGTGTGCTTTTTCTAATAATAATTTTCTTCCCATTTTAATCCATTGCAGGGCTTTCGCCATTCGTTGATTTAAATATTTTCTACCTAATTATTGGCAGCTGCAGCAGCTCTGCATTCAGCAATAATTGTATCTACTTTATCTTTTGTTAAGTGCTCTCTATAATGTTTTCCCAACTGCATCATTGGGGCATAACCGCATGCACCTAAACACTCTGCAGTTTTTAAAGTAAATAAGCCATCTGCAGTTGTTTCGCCTGGCTTGATTCCTAATGTTGCGCTGATATAGTCAATGATTTGATCACTACCGTTCAACATGCAGGGGCCGGTTTGACAAACTTCAAACACATATTTACCAACTGGCTTAGTATTGTACATGCTATAGAATGTAGCCACTTCATACACTTCGATGGGCTCGATCTGTAATAGAGAAGCCACATAGTTCATCGTTTCTGCACTAAGCCAACCACCGAAATTATCTTGTGCTAAATGCAACAAAGGCAAGAGTGCACTCTTTTGCTTTCCTTCCGGATAGCGAGCTATGATCTCTTTCACTTTCGTTAGTTTTTCTTCTGAAAATTGTACCATATCAATCATTTTCAATAAATCAATTTCTTTATGCGTCTAGTTCGCCAGCAATTAAATTCAGACTACTCATTACTACGATCGCATCACTTAACATTCCTCCTACAACCATTTCAGGGTAAGCCTGATAGTAGATAAATGAGGGTCTGCGAAAATGCAAACGGAAAGGTGTTCTACCGCCATCGCTAATTAAATAAAATCCCAACTCACCGTTTCCTCCTTCTACAGAATGATACACTTCTCCTTTGGGCATTTCCACTTCACCCATCACTATTTTAAAGTGCCAGATCAAAGCTTCCATTTTAGTATATACATCTTCTTTCTTAGGCAAGTAATATTCTGGAACGTCTGCATGAAACACTTCCGCTTCAGCACCTTTAAATTCCTGTACTTTTTGATAAGCCTGGTTTATAAGGCTCAAGCTTTGCCACATTTCTTCGTTACGAACCAAGAAACGATCATAGCTATCTCCAGTTGTTCCAACAGGCACTTTAAAATCAAAGTCTTCGTAGCTGCTATACGGACTATGAACGCGTACATCATAGTCAACACCAGCAGCGCGTAAATTCGGACCAGTAAATCCATAATTCAAAGCGCGAGCTGCACTGATGGCTCCAGTACCAATGGTACGTTCCATAAAAATTCTATTGCGCGTAAATAGGTTTTCTAATTCACGCAAAGCAGCTGGATATTCTTTTAAGAATTTCTCGAGTTTCGTAAATGCTGTATTTGTGAAATTCCTTTCAAAGCCGCCAATACGCCCAATATTAGTAGTAAGACGGGACCCACATATTTCTTCATATATCTCGTAAATTAATTCGCGGTATTGCATGATGTACATGAAACCTGTATAAGCGCCAGTATCTACACCCATGATAGAATTACAGATCAGGTGATCTGAGATTCTAGATAATTCCATGATGATGATACGTAAGTAATCAACACGCTTAGGTGTTTGAACATCTAATAGTTTTTCGCAGGTCAAGTGCCAACCCATATTATTGATGGGACTACTACAATAATTCAATCGGTCTGTTAATGTAGTAATCTGGTATAAAGGTCTGCGTTCAGCAAGTTTTTCAAAAGCCCGATGGATATATCCTACTGTTTGTTCTGTAGAAATAATCTGCTCCCCATCGAGTTCCATGATGTTTTGAAATACACCGTGTGTGGCAGGGTGTGTAGGACCTACGTTTAAAGTAGTAGTCTGCTTTTCAATAGAACCTTCTGGTAATTTAATATGGTGTTGGTGATGTTCTGTCATATCCAAACCCCGAGGGGCTTATTTATTTTAATTAATCAACTTTAATTTAACCCCTACCAAACATTTGATCGTCTTTATCGATACGTGTTTGATCTTCCAGAGGATATTCTTTCCTTAATGGGAAATAATCCATTTCATCTACATTTAAAATACGCTTTAAATTTTCATGCCCTACAAAGTTAATTCCGAAAAAATCGTAGGTTTCTCTTTCCATCCAGTTGGCTGAAGAGAATAATTTACAAGCCGTGAAAATGTCTGGAGAAACAATATCAGTATAGACGGTTAAGCGAATTCGCACATTGTCTTTTAAATTGTGCAAGTGGTATACCACAGCCAATTCCCTTCCAAGTTGATCTGGATAATTAACGGCAGTAAGGTCTGTTAGAAATTGAAAATTCAAATCTGCTTCGTCGTATAAAAATTGTAATACTTTCAAGTTCTGTTCTTTGGCAGCTTCAAAACTGAGCATGCCATAAGGAGATTGAAAATTGGAAACTAGGTCTCCAAATTTTTCAGATAGTCTTAGTTGAATATGTTCTTGTGTTAATGCCATTTCGTTTTTATTATTCTATTCCGTAACTATTCATCAACGCTTTGTATTGTTCACTATTTCTTCTTCTTATGCTTTCCTGACCTACGAGATCCTGGATCTTCATAAACCCATCCAGAACTGCTTCAGGGCGTGGAGGGCAACCAGGAATATACACATCAACCGGTATAATCTGGTCAATACCTTGTAGTACACTATAGGTATCAAAAATACCACCGCTACTTGCACAAGCACCCATGGCAATTACCCATCTAGGTTCTGCCATTTGCAAATAAACCTGACGAACTACGGGTCCCATTTTTTTAGAGATTGTACCCATTACCATTAACAGATCACACTGACGGGGAGAGAAACCAACTCTTTCAGCACCAAATCGAGCCAAATCATAGTGAGAGGCCATGGTAGCCATGAATTCTATACCACAACAAGAAGTGGCAAAAGGAAGGGGCCACAAACTATTTTTTCTAGCCAGGCCTACAACATCACTTAAGCGTGCAGAAAAGAAACCTTCACCAGCGTAGCCTTCGGGGGCTTCTGCCATAGAGATCGCTTCAGAAATTTTAGACTCAGTGGGATGAATATTAAATCTTACCGGACGAGACATAATTTATTCAAAATTTAAAATTCAAAAAAATCAAAACAATACTGTTATAACCTTTCAGTTCAATATATGTTCGCTTTGAAGTTTGCTTCAAAGAAAGCAAAACCTAATCTTCCCATTTTAGAGCTCCTTTCTTGAGGATATAAATGAATCCTACCAAGAAAAATCCTACAAACATGAGTAATGCACTAAACCCAGACCAGCCTAATTCCCTGAAATTAACTGCATAGGGATAGAAAAAAATAACTTCCACATCGAATAATACAAATAAGATTGCTACCAGAAAGTACTTGATCGCCATTGGCTGACGCGCGTTTCCGTGAGATTCGATACCACTTGTAAAGTTTTCGAGCTTGTCGTTTGTTTTTCTTTTAGGACCCACCCAGGCAGAAAGTCCAATCATTGCAGCCACAAAACCCGCTGCAAAAATTAATTGAATCCCGATAGGGAGATAATTTGCTGCAGAATTTGATTCGTTAACATCCAATAAAAATGAAATCCAACTCATGAGAAGCGTTTAAAGTGCTGCAAAAATAAGCCTGTATGAGATATAAAAGAAAAACTCCCCAAAATAGGGGAGCTTTTCTTTTATAATTCTTAAGAAATAAGACATAAATAATATTATTTAGGTCCATTCTCATTATTTCTTACCCTGAGGTTTTGTGTAATAATCTATATTTTTCTGAAGTTCTGCCTTTACACCCACCGCAAACTTGTTATTATCGTCTGTCGGATCCGGATATTTTTGTAACATACTATCTGTTACCAATAGTCCTTTTTGGCATAGATCTAAGAACTGATCCACAACTGGAGTTCTTGTACCGTCGCTCTTAACCTTAAAATCGGGGTTCTTTTTGAGTGTATTTGTCTTACTGATATAGTAAAGAATAATATAATATTCATTCAAGAATATATCTTTTTTAAACTTCTCTTTTTTCACTACTGTGTAAACAGAATCTAAATATTGTAAATATTCAACTCCTGAGCCAGTGGTAGTGTCCGGATCAGATGCTATAGAAGCTTTTTTAAAGAAGCTATAAGGCTGTGGCTTATCAGGATAAGCAGCCATATATTTTTTTGCTAATTCAATTGTCTGAGGTATATCTTTTGCATTTAAAGCTGCACTGGTAAGACGATAATAATCTCCTTCGCCCATGGCACCTTTTGCTTCAACTACTTTTCTCATCCAAAACAATTGCTCCTTATACATTTTAGCTTTACCATAGATATCAGCTGCCTGATTCATATAGTTTAACTTATTTACGCGAGATGTATCGTTTCCAATTGCCTGCTCTAAATATCCAACTGTTTGTGATTCATTACCAGGGAATTTAGATAATAATTTTACAGCCAGATCATAATCTGTAGATTGAATATCCAATTTAGCATTGAAGAACTTTACCACATTATCTTTTGCCTTTACTGAATCACCTAAACGATCATAGTTATACGCATACAATATACTCAAACGAGGTACTGCTGCCAATCCTGCAGAAGTTTCAATTTCTTTCACTTTTACTAAAGACTCGTTGTATTTACCAGCACGGAATAAGTACTCTGCATAAAAAAAATCGTTTAAAGGATCTTTATCGGCGTATTTCAAAAAGTCGTCCAAATATCCTTTTGCTTTAGCTACATCTCTATTAGCATAGTAGTTAAACAGTTCTAAATAAGGAGCTGGAAATGCAGGCTCGGCCTGAATAGCACCATTAAAGAAAAGTTCTAATGATTCTTTGTTATTCTGACTTTGATAGATTTTACCAGTACGCCATTTTGCTCTTCCACTTTTTGTGTCACGAAGGTCTGCTTCCTGAAATGCTTTTACTGCTTCACCACCATTTTCAGCTCCCAACTTCAAATAACAAACCCCCATATTAAAATAAATATCAGAGCTGTTTAAGTCGATGATTGCTGCTTGTTTTAATTTTTCGATACCATATAATGGGTCGCCCATGGTAGAGCTACCTAAAGAGTTGGCAAAGCCAATAGCATTAAGAATTGCCGCACTTGGTTTTCCTTTGTTTTTACCTTTTGTTTCAGTTGTAGTTGTAATAGCTTGCTCGAACTTTTGTTTTGCAGCATTTACATTATTTCCATCTAAGATATCCATGGTACCCTGGCCAACCCAGATCAATGGGTCATTAACGCCATCTTGTAATGCTTTTTGATAAAGTGCTCTTGCTGAAGCTACTCCATCTTTCGAAAGCACTTCTCTATTCTTTGCTACATCAGCAATTCCCAACCAATAAATTGCTTGTGGATCCTTAGGATTAGCATCATAGGCTTTTTGTAATACCGCCTTTGCACTATTGTTTTTATAAACGTACTGTAACAATTTGACACCTTCTTGAACTGACTGTGCCATTGCACACTGTACTAAAAACAGTGCTGCTAACATCATCGATACGATCTTCTTCATTGGTCGAAATTTATAATTGTTGCTTTAATCTGACTCTTTTATTTTTCCTGATCTTACTTTAAAATTCATTTTTGCAGGTACCAGGAGTGCCCTTTTAAAAATTAATTGTCCTCTTTCAAGGCTCATGAAATTCATAAAACCCGTTCCGAGGCCCGCTGAATTTTCTTTTAATATATAGTACATAGGTCTTGGTAAAGGGTACTGTGCGTAAGAAATGGTAGCCTGTGAGGGCTTTGCAAAAAATCCTTTTTCTATACACCGAACGCATTCAACCAATGCCAACCTTATTTTTTTCAGGTTTTCCTGTTGCTTCGGATCATAACTATCTCCCACCCAACTCAATCCTACAAACCCCACCACATTCTCATTCTTTGATACAATGTCCACTACATCTTCACTATTCTTTGAGGCAACTACATTGGCCCCAAACGCTGCACCTCTTAATACAGAATCTTTTAAAAAACGAACCGTACTTGTGGCATTTTTCCCATCCATCACAGCAATTCTTTTGCTTTTCCCGCTTAGTATATCTTTCAAATCATTCATTGTAAATACACTGTCTACAGAGGCATGATTCACAATTACAGCAACTGCATCATATGCAAGAACAGCAAACTGTGGGCGGTAACCTAAACTTGATTCAAAGATCGATGATTCCTGTTTCGATAGTCCCCGAGCAATTAAAATCATTCTGGTACTATCGTTCTGTAAGTCTTTTAAGCACTCTACTTCTGGCTTATAACTCACAATTATTTTTGTATCTGGAAAAGTGGAATGATACATTTTAATCTGTTCTTCCATTACTGGCTTAAAACTTTCATCAACACTAATTCGGATGGTTCCTTTATTCGGTGTATCACGATCGTCTTTTACTTCTCCTCCTTTACCTTTACAAGCCGCAAAGAAAAGCAAAACAGCTAAAATCAAAAAACTATGTTTCATCCTTTCCTTCATCACTAATAATCTCTCTTAATTCCTCTATATAATCTAAATCCCCCATACAAAACACAGATTCCACCAAAAAGGTATCGAAATGTGTCGTCGATTGACATGATCTGCTCAATTTTTAACTTTTCTGCAAAGATCATCACCACTGCCATTCCTAAAATTAACAGTGCCATTACAAGATCATAAGTCATGCGCATGAGCGTATAACTTTTCTGTTGTCTTTCTTTAAAACTCTCTTGCATGTGTCTACCAATTGAACAGGGTGGGCAATTTAGTTAATAATTGCATTGGGTAAATCAAAAAAGGCCGTCAATTCCAAACAAAAACCTTGTTTTATACTTAGATTCGAAAATTTATTAATTCCATAACTAAAAAACAATAAATAAACTAATAATCGTTAGTTAAAACAAGCCACTGCAAGCGTTTTAAACGACATTCATTTTATTTATCATTTAAGCCTATGAAACTACTTTTTGTTTGTTTGGGAAATATTTGTAGAAACCCCTTAACCGTAGGGATTTTTAGGGCAAAAACCAAAGCAGAAGGAGGAGCACTTAGCTTCTTTCAGTTTACTTATATTTGCCGCGATTAGAAATTGTATATGAGCAAACCAAGTTTACCACAAGGCACCAGAGATTTTAGCGCTAGCATTGTTAGAAAAAGAAATTATATTTTTCAAACGGTCCGCTCAGTCATGGAAAGCTATGGCTTTCAACCTTTGGAAACGCCAGCCATGGAAAACCTTGATACTTTAATGGGAAAGTATGGCGAAGAAGGAGATAAGTTAATATTTAAAATTCTTAATAACGGTTTAGACAATCCTGCCAAACAGGATCAAGCTAAATTTGAATTCGATAAAATACTTGCTGGAAAAAATACAAAGGGGTTAACAGAACGTGCATTGCGTTATGATTTAACCATTCCATTTGCCAGATATGTTGCCATGAACCATGCGCAACTAACTATGCCATTTAAACGCTATCAAATTCAACCAGTTTGGAGAGCCGATCGTCCGCAAAAAGGGCGTTATCGAGAATTTTATCAATGTGATGCAGATGTGGTGGGTAGTTACTCTTTATTGAATGAAGTGGAATTGGCTAATTTATATGCAGAAGTATTTAAACAATTGGGGGTTGATGTAACCATTAAAATGAATAACCGAAAAATTTTGGCTGCACTCGCTGAAATTTGCGGTGGCGCAGATAAATTGGTTAACATCACTGTAGCTATTGATAAATTAGATAAGATCGGTTTAGAAAAAGTAAAAGAAGAATTAAGTGAAAGAGGATTAGATGCCAATCAAATTAATACTATTGAAACTTATTTGTTAATCGATGGCTCAAACGAAGAAAAAATAAGCTCTTTAAAAAAATTAATAGGCGAAAACGAAACTGGAAATAAAGGAATTAAAGAACTGGAATGGGTTTTAAATTATCATCAGCACAATTTTGTTAGTACACATTTACAGGCAGATTTCACCCTGGCCCGTGGACTAAATTATTACACCGGAATTATTTTTGAAGTAAAAGCAAACAATGCACAGATGGGCAGCATAGGTGGGGGTGGCCGCTATGATGATTTAACCGGCACATTCGATGTACCCAATATTCCTGGTGTGGGCATTTCTTTTGGCGTGGATAGAATTTATGATGTAATGGAAGAGCTACAATTATTTCCAGCTGAAGTACAAACAGGTACTAAAGTATTATTTTTTAATTTAGGTGATGCAGAAAGCAGAGCTGCCTATAGTTTGGTTCAATTACTACGCAATAAAGGCATTGCCGCAGAACTATTTCACGAGAACAGCAAATTTGATAAGCAGTTTAAGTATGCCGATAAAAAACAAATTCCTTACGCCGTAATTATTGGCAGTAAGGAATTGTTAGAAAATACAGTGGTCATTAAAAATCTGTTAACTGGCGATCAACAAAGCTTAACGAATAGCGAATTGCTTTCTTTCGCTTTTTAAATATAATCTACGATCGATCAAAGCGATGGCTGGCATTTCTTTTACACCTTCAATATGATATCCCATTACATCAATGATTACTCCGTTAACCTTATTATCGGCGTTGCGGGTGTATTTACCTGTACCTTGGTATTCAGGTATTGCAAAAGAATCTGCGGTAACTCTTTCTAAAGTTCCAGAGCCTTTGTCAGAACTAAAACTTAGTTTGCCAGCTTCCGCTGTTACAGTTACATAAGAAACAATACTTCCTTCCGGAAAGTTAAATTTACCGATATACTGTGCTAAACTATCTTGTGCATTTGCAGAAAATCCGATTACTAAAAAAGTAATCAATGAATAAGCCATTTTTTTCATTTGTCTATAAATTTATTTGTTACAAGCAATTGAAAATAATATTTATTTTCTTACCAGCCATGCCATTCATAATTATTTAAAGTGCTTCAAAGATCACAGCTGCGCCCTGGCCAACTCCCACACACATAGTTGCTAAACCGTAACGCGATTTTGACCGATACATTTCGTGCATCAATGTAGTTGAGATTCTTACTCCACTACAACCCAAAGGATGACCAAGGGCAATGGCACCCCCATTTACATTTACTTTTGTAAAGTCGAGTTCCAGTTCTTCTATACAAGCCAGGCTCTGCGAGGCAAATGCCTCATTTAATTCAATCAAGTCGAGATCCTGTATTTTTAATGCTGCCCTCAATAGTGCTTTTTCTGTTGCCAATACTGGCCCCATTCCCATTATGGCCGGATCTACTCCTGCCACACCCATGCTTACAATTCTAGCCATGGGCTGTAAATTAAAAAGCTTCACTGCTTCTTCGCTTGCCAATAACATAGCAGCTGCACCATCATTAATGCCCGAAGCATTTCCTGCTGTTACGGTTCCATCCTTGTTAAATGCAGGTTTTAATTGTGCTAGTTTTTCAAGTGAGGTTTGTCTTGGATGCTCATCTTCATTAAACCAAGTAATCAATCGATCTTCAGTCATCATTTCAACCGCCGCCAGCTCGTCTTCCCATTTATTAGCTTCTTTTGCAGCGAAATACTTTTCTTGAGACGATAATGCAAAGATGTCTTGGGCTTCTCTGCTAATCTTCCACTGCTTAGCTACATTTTCGGCCGTTTCTCCCATGGTATATGGATGATATTGTTCGGCCAATGCCTTATTTACAAAACGCCATCCCATAGTGGTATCATAGGTTTCCACCTTTCTATTCCAGGCAGATGCAGATTTCGCTGTTACAAAAGGCGCCCTCGTCATACTTTCCACTCCTGCTGCAATATAGAATAGACCCTCGTTGCACATAATGGCTCTTGATGCATCCATGATAGCCTGAAGTCCGGAAGCACATAGTCTGTTTACCGTATTTCCAGCCACCGAAACTGGCAACCCTGCTAATAATGCGGCCATTCGGGCCACATTTCGATTGTCTTCGCCTGCCTGATTGGCTGCTCCGGCAATGACATCTTCAATAGCCGAGGGGTCGATATTGGGGTTTCTACTCAATAAAACGCGTATAACATGGGCCAGCAAATCATCTGGTCTTATAGAACTTAGCCTTCCCCCATAACGACCAATTGGGGTTCTAACGGCATCAATTAAATAGCAGGTCTTCATCATATTCTACTAATCTTTCCTTGAAATTAGGTTGTTTTTAAAGGCACAAGTTAAAATTTGTGGATTAAAATTGTCCTTCCTTTCTCAAAAGGTATCTTTGCCAGATGAAGGATTCTTTAAAAAATATACGCCACCTCAGTTTGGGTGAGTTGGAAAACTATTTTGAAACGATCGGAGAAAAAAAATTCCGAGTAAAACAGGTACACGAATGGTTATGGCAAAAACATGCACATAGCTTTGAGGATATGACCAATTTGAGTAAAGACCTGAGGTCTAAATTGGCACAGGAATTTTCATTACCTGCTTTAAAAGTGAACCTCACTCAGGTAAGTGAGGATGGTACCATCAAATCACGTTTTAAAACTTTTGATGGGCACATGATTGAAGGTGTTTTAATTCCTACTGCAGAAAGAAAAACGGCCTGTGTATCATCGCAGGTAGGATGTAGTTTGTCTTGTAAATTTTGTGCAACGGGCACGATTGATCGAAAGAGAAATCTAACCTATGATGAAATATATGATCAAGTAGTATTGATTAATCAGGAATCTGAAAAAGTACACCAGCAAAAATTAACCAATATTGTTTTCATGGGAATGGGCGAACCATTATTGAATTATAATAATGTATTAAAAGCCATAGATCGAATTTCTGCAGAAGATGGATTGTTTATGAGCCCAAAGAGAATCACCGTTTCTACTGCGGGTGTAGCAAAACAAATTAAACAGTTGGGTGATGATAAAGTGCGATTCAAATTAGCAGTTTCTTTACACGCCGCTAATGATAAAAAACGAAACGAAATAATGCCCATCAATGAAACCAATAATATTGAAACATTGATGGAAGCATTGAATCATTTTTATAAACAAACTCAAAACGAAATTACTTTCGAATATATCCTCTTCAAAGGTTTTAACGATAGTTTGAAGGATGCTGAAGACTTAGTAAAAATATATAGAAAAGTTCCTGCTGATCTGATCAATATTATTGAATACAATCCAACAGATGCATTCCGATTTACCAAACCCGATGAGCATACCACTACTGAATTCATGAACTATCTCGAAAGAAATAGGGTGAATTCAAGATTGCGTAAAAGCAGGGGGAAAGATATAGATGCAGCCTGCGGACAGTTAGCCAATAAATCGGCTAATAAATAAAACTATCCTCATTTTGAATTGGACTCGTATTTTAATAACTGAGTCCAAATCCAAAATGATACAATGGGTTTTCAGAATCGTATGGAACATCTTCTTTCTGTTTTTCAACGGCTATCATTGAAGAAGGCAGTTCAAAAGGAAGCTTTCCAGTGGGTTTGAATTTTCCGAAAATCAAATCTAGGATGATATTATCCTGACTACTAAAATCGCCAATCACTGCTTTGCTTGCTGAATTGATTTCAGGGAAAACAGCTGGCCTTTCCAAATTCATCACAGTAATAGTAGGTTTGGTTTGAATCAGTTTAATTAGTTCTGCTCTTGTAGATTCATCAAAATCTAAATGACCCTGATGAAATATTTTCTGCATCAAATATTTTTCTTCTCCTGATTTTAATCCGTATGGTGTATTTAGTTTTAAAATAATCACATCTGCACTCTTTACATCCGTTACCAGATTTGCATAAGCTGCTGTTTCTTCTTTATTAAAACCCTGTAAATAAATTTTAGTAGTTGGTTTTAATGGAAGGATTGACTGATCATTTTTCAGAAGGATCAATGATTTTTTTTGTGCTTCCAAGCCCTTCTCAATAAACTTTGCATTATTAACAATTGAAACATTTTCGGTTTTTAAATAGGGATTATCAAAAAGACCTAGTCGAAATTTTTCTTTCAAAATTCTTTTCAGCGATTGATTGATTCTTTCTTCCGGAATTTTACCTGATTTTACCAATTTTACAATTACGTCAGGAAGTGATTCACCCCCAAACATATCACAGCCAGCATCCAATATTTTCAATATTCTTTCTTCCTGCGTCAAGGCTTCAACACCATGTGCTGCAGCAGGTTTCACCATTAACCCAAAAAGCTTGGTATCTGAAATCAGTGCCCAATCCGTGCAAATAATTCCATCAAAATGATACTTATTTCTAAGCAATCCAGTGATAATCTCTTTATTATATCCAAAGCCTACATCTTCTTTAGTTTGACCAACAGGTATTCCATAATAAGGCATTACTTGTGCCACATTTGCAGCAAAAGCTCCTTTTTCAAACGGAATTAAATGATAGGCAAAATTGTTTCCCGGATAAGCTTGTTTTCCTGGAGGAAAGTGTGCATCCATACCCCCTTTCTGCGGTCCGCCCCCTGCAAAATGTTTCACCATACATTCTACACTTTGGTTATTGATGGTGTTGCCTTGAAAACCTAGAATATAGGCTTTGGTCATTTTAGCAGAGAGTTCAGCGTCTTCCCCAAATGTGCCATTAATTCTGGCCCAACGTGGTTCGGTTGCTAAGTCTGCCATAGGGGATAATGTTAATCGAATACCTAGGGCTAAATATTCCTGACGAGCTATATCACCAAAAGCCCTTGTTAAATCGGTATCTCCTGCTGCTGCTAAGCCCAGTGTAGATGGCCATTTTGAAAAGAACGAAGTATAAATACTAGCGCCGGGGGCATTGGGTACTCCATGTCTTGGATCTGAAGCAATGGTCATGGGTATACCCAGTCTTGTTTTTTCTGCCAGTTTTTGAATGTTGTTATTCCAGATGATCATTGCTTCCGGAGAGGGAGATTGTAGAATGTTTACATGGGTCATTTTCTTTCTTGCCACCATTGCTACATTCGATTCTAATAACATGGAAAAAGGATTTGTAGGCGACATTACATTACTTAATTTTCCCGTGCTATTCATGGCTGTCATATTAATGAATAGGGAACCAGCTTTTTCTTCGAGATTCATTTGTTTGATAAGGTCATCCACCCTATTATTGATTTCAGCACTGCTATCTTCATAAATATCCAGTTTGCCATTCTTATTCAAATCGCGAAATGAAAAACCTTCCTTTTTTAAAATGGGTGCTTCTACGCCCAAAAGATTCATGTCTTTCATAGACTCTCTGGATGTTTTCACATAGTAATAGGTAAAGAAAACAATCAGGATAACAATAAAAAATAAAATAGTAAGCCCTAAAAACTTAAAAAATTTTTTCATATCAATCGTTTATCAAGCCCTCAAATATACCTTAAAATATAAATGACTACCTTTGCAGTTCCTGTTGAAAAACAGCAAAAAATATAACATGCAAAAAAGAACAGACAATTTCGACAAGTTCGGTCAGAAAAGAGGCAGTGCCATTAAGGAAGAATATCGCCAGGCAAAAAAGAAAATAAAGGCCGAAGCCCGCGCAGCTGGAGAAGCCCTGCGTTTAAAAAAGAAAAATGCCAAACTCGGTATTGTTACCGAAGAACCCAAAAAAACAGCATCGAAATTTCCAAAAAGAGCTCCGGGTGCCAGTAAGGCGGAATACCATGAGCGTAAAGAAAACAGTAAAAATATTGGCAAAACCGCACCTCGTTCAAAACCTGAACCAAAGGAAGCTGCCCCAAGAGATCCGGATGTACCTCGTTCAAAAAGAGCTGGTGCAAGACCTCCAAAAGCAATGAGAGAAGCTGGTTTTACCCCCAATAAAGACAGCGGGAAACCAGGTTTTAATGGCCGACCTGCATTAAGAGATAAAGACGCACGCGATAAAGAACCAGTTGATAGTAATTCCCCCGATACTATAATGCCTTTGAATAAATACATTGCACATTCAGGTGTTTGTGGTAGAAGAGAAGCGGCAGAATTAGTAAAAGAAGGAAAAGTTACAGTGAATGGTGATAAAATTTTTGAACCTGGATATAAAGTTTCTGGTAGAGATAAAGTAGTAGTAAAAGACAAACAGGTATTTCTACAAAAGAACTCAGTGTATATTTTACTCAATAAACCCAAAGATTTTTTGACCACTGCCAATGATCCTCAGGGAAGAAAAACGGTGATGGATATTGTGAAGTCTGCAACTCCAGAAAGGGTTTATCCTGTTGGTCGTTTAGATAGAAACACAACGGGTGTTTTATTGTTGACCAATGATGGAGAGCTTGCCCAAAAATTAACACACCCTTCTTATGAAGTAAAAAAAATATACGAAGTAACACTCGACAAACCAGTTACTAAAAAAGATATGGAGTCTATTATAGCAGGTGTTATATTAGAAGATGGCTTCATTGTTGCAGATTCTGTGGCTTACGCAGATGCAAAAGATAAAACTGTGGTAGGTATTGAAATACATAGTGGACGTAACCGTATTGTTCGACGCATTTTTGAACACTTAGGATATGATGTAAAAAATCTAGACCGCGTGATGTTTGCTAACCTTACCAAGAAAAATGTAGAACGCGGTAAATTCCGTTTCCTAAATGAAAAAGAAGTTAGGTTGCTAAAGTTTATGAATAAAGCATTTGTCCGCAGGTCGGCAAATACAATTAGCAACGAAGACACTTTTGAATAGATTTCTATGCATCTCGATATTATTTTTGAAAACGAACAGTTCATTGCCATTAATAAACCTTCTGGATTATTGAGTATTCCCGATCGCATGGGAAAGGAAGTTTCTTTGAAAGATATACTCAAAGAAAAGTTCGGTGAAATTTATACGGTACATCGGCTCGATAAAGATACCAGTGGCATTATCGTGTTTGCTAAATCATTAGAAAGTCATAAAGAACTATCTGCTTTATTTGAAGGTAGGTCTATGGAAAAATATTATGTAGGTTTGGTATATGGCAATATAATGACTCCTAAGGGTAGTATTGATGCCCCAATTATGGAGCACCCTGGTAAAGCCACTAAAATGATGACGCATGCAAAAGGCAAGGTTTCATTAACGGATTATGAAGTGCTGGAATCATTCCGATCTTATTCCTGGGCACAGTTTCAAATTCATACAGGCCGAACGCATCAGATTCGTGTGCATATGCAACATATCGGGCATAGCATTGTTTGCGACCCTGTTTATGGCGATGCAAAACCCATCTTATTATCTGCCCTGAAACGTAATTTCAAATTAGCTAAGGCGGAAGATGAAGAGCGACCAATTTTAGCCAGACTTGCTCTACATTCGCATCGTTTAAAATTTACTTTGAATGATGAAGCTTTTGATCTCGAAGCAGAAGTTCCTAAAGATTTACGAGCTGTGTTGCAGCAATTGAGGAAGTGGAAGGGATAAATTGAGAAACACTTTCTGAAATTCATCAACCACCCCAGCTGTATGCCGAGTCCGGCATTTGCGTCCCCTCCATCGCATGCGATGGAGGGGAAACCTTTTTTTAATACCTATTTTTCTTCACTTCACACTTCTTCACTTCTCACTTCTCACTTCTCACTTCTCACTTTTATATACTACTCCGTTTTTCATCACAAAGGAAACCTTTCCCATTACTTGCACATCTTTTGTAGGATCTCCGTCTACTGCGATGATATCTGCGTATTTTCCTTTTTCAATAGAGCCTAAAATATCGCTTACACCAAGCAGATCTGCTGCATTTACTGTGGCAGATTGAATGCATTCTAAGATTGGCATACCCGCTTCTGTCATGTAAACAAATTCCAACCAATTCTTTCCGTGCGCATACACACCGGCATCGGTACCGAATGCAATTTTTACACCAGCCTTATATGCTTTTGCAAAAGTTGCTTGAATATAGGTACCTACCACGGCAGCTTTTACACGAACAACTTCCGGATAGTATCCTGGAATCTTTGCAGAATCTGCGGATGATTTACCTGCTATAATAGTTGGCACCAAATATGTGCCATGTTGTTTCATTAATTGCATGATTTCATCGGTCATGTAAGTTCCGTGTTCAATTGAATTTACACCTGCTAAAACCGCGCGCTTCATTCCTTCCGCACCATGTGCGTGAGCAGCCACTTTAAACCCATAATCTTTAGCAGTGCTTACGATCATACGAATTTCCTCTTCAGTAAACTGAGCACCACTTCCATCTTTTGCCATACTTAACACACCACCAGTGGCAGTTATTTTAATTAGGTCAGCACCAGTTTTATAGCGCATCCGAACGGCTTTAGCACAATCTGCTAAACCATTTACAACGCCTTCATCAGGTCCTGGATCGCCCATCAGGTCTTCGCGATAATTATTGGTGGGGTCTGCATGTCCTCCAGTGGTTGCCAAAGATTTTCCTGCAGTATAAATTCTTGGTCCTTTTATCAGTCCTTTATTAATCGCATTTCTCAAAGAAATATTCACACCGCTTCCGCCCAAATCGCGAAGGGTGGTAAAGCCCGCCATAAAATCTTTTTCTACCAATCCAATTGCGCCGTAAGCCCGATCGGATTTATTTTTTGTGAACCCATCAATATATCGGGTAGGACTGGTTTCTTCTTCCACATGTACGTGCATATCCATCAAACCTGGCATGACCGTTTTAGATTTTAAATCAATTATTTTATCAGTAGTTTCTGCTTTTGCAAATCCCTTTTGCACTTCATTGATGGTGTTACCGATTATAATAATCGACATTTCTTTTTGAACCTGCAAGGTTGTTACATCAATTAACTGACCACAATAAATGATGGTTTTTTGTGCATAGGCAAATTGCATCAAAACAAAAAGGGATAATCCCAGAAAGCATTTTTTCATACTTATATTATTTAGAGTAAGATAGTACGAAACAATTTTCTATCAAAAAAATAAAAAACCCCGATAATTATCGGGGCCTGATTTAATAAGTAACAATTAAGATATAATAAAAAGTCTTAGTTTTTATTTGGCTGTGGTGTATAACGCAGGTATGGTTTTACTACTTTAACTCCTTTAGGGAATTTTAAATAGGCATCTTCCGTTTTAATGGCAGGAACTACTATTACATCTTCACCGTCTTTCCAATCTGCAGGGGTAGCCACACTATATTGTGCAGTTAATTGTAATGAATCGATTACACGTAAAACTTCTACAAAATTTCTACCGGTAGAAGCTGGATATGTAATAAATAATTTTACTTTTTTGTCTGGTCCGATAATGAATAAAGAACGAACTGTAAATGTTTCTGATGCATTTGGATGTATCATATCATAAGCATTAGCGATGGCTTTATCTTCATCAGCTACAATGGGAAATCCAACATTTACGTGCTGCGTTTCATTAATATCTTCAATCCATTTGTTGTGACTCACTACTCCATCAACACTTAATGCCAATACCTTTACATTGCGTTTTGCAAATTCTGCAGCTAAGGAAGCTGTTCTTCCTAACTCGGTGGTACAAACAGGCGTAAAATCGGCTGGATGTGAAAATAAAACTCCCCAGCTAGTTCCAAGATATTCATGGAAATCGATGGGACCTAAAGAAGTATTTGCCTGAAAGTTGGGTGCGATGTCGCCTAAACGTAAGCTCATATGATTTGTTTTTTTATATTGAAAGCTAAATTATGCATTTCCTACTAAAAAAGTAGAGTAATTGAAAAAAATATTATTCTTCGGTTTTTTTTACGGTTCTTGCTTTTTGCAGAAGGCCCTTTCCAAACTTATCTTTTACTGCATCAATTGCCTTATACAAATTGTTTTTTTTCTCAGCATCATCAAATAAACTTCCCTGTGTTGCCTCATTCGTTAACTCGCTTAATCTCACTCCCACTAAGCGAACCGGCTCGCCACTTCTGTAAAGTTTATGAAAAAGGTCTATCGCCTGCGGTATCAATTCATCGTCCCTAAATGTATAATCAATGGTAGTTTGCCTTGAAGTAGTTTCAAAATCAGGATATCTGATTTTTACAGCAATACATCCCGTTAATTTCTCATCCTTTCTCAATTCGTAAGCTACTTTTTCGGTCATCCGCACCAATTCGCTCAACAAAAAATCCAGGTCTGATTTATTTTCTTCAAAAGTATTTTCAGTGGATATAGATTTTGCTTCATGATAGGGATGTACTTCACCATGATGAATTCCCTGAGATTTTCTCCAAAGATCGGCACCATAGTTTCCCATTTTTTTCTCTAGTATGTCAACAGGCGTTTCACTCAATTGCTGAATGGTATAAATGCCCATTGCTTTTAATTTTTCAAAAGTATGTTCACCTACTCCAGAAAATTTACTAACAGACAATGGGGCCAAAAATATTTTTTCCATACCTGGTTGTACAAATAAATACCCATTAGGTTTGGCTTCATCTGTAGCAATTTTAGCCACCATTTTATTGGTAGCTAAACCAAATGAAATGGGCAAGCCCGTTTTTTCAATGATCTCATTGCGCAAATCAATGGTCCATTGATAAGGGTCAAAGAATTTGTCCATCCCGGTCAGGTCTATATAAAATTCATCGATAGAAGCCTTTTCAAATAATGGTGCTTTTGCAGCAATAATATCGGTAACCATTCTACTATACTTGCTGTATTCTCCACGGGTGCCAAGAACAAGTATGGCGTGGGGGCAAAGTTTCATAGCCTGCTTCATAGGCATGGCGCTTCGAACTCCAAATTTTCTTGCTTCGTAACTACAGGTTGTAACCACACCCCTGTCTTTCGAACCGCCTACTATCACTGCTTTCCCTTTGAGTGTAGGATCGTTCAAAACCTCCACACTTACAAAAAAAGAGTCGAGGTCGAAATGGGCAATATAGCGCTGTGGAGGCATTTCACTAAGTTAAGGAGAAGAGAATAAATATCTGAAGAGAATCAGCCACCCCTCCATCGCATGCGCTGGAAGGGAAACTATCATACAATTAGTTTTTTAATTTTCTTAATCAAAAACGGCCTTGATGGCCTCATCAATTCTTCTAGGTCGGCCTGTTTTTTTATCGAGCATCACCCAGCAACTTTTTGCCGTGATGATTTTTTTTTGATCACTCACACGAATGATTTCGTAGTGACGGTCCCAGGTTACTGCGGTGGCTTTCCCGGTATGTGTTTTTAAAAGAAGGGTATCATTTAAAACTGCTGGAAAATGATAATCAATTTCATGACGCCTAACTACCCAAATAATTTCTTCGTTCAATTCCGGAAATGAAATACTATACCAATGTTGCATAGCAATATCTTGCATGAATTGCACATACATAACATTATTCACATGATTCAAATCATCTAGGTGTTCAGGGAGAACCACCATGGTATTTTCAAAATGATGCGCCATGAATCGTATTTTATTTAGCTGGTATAAATTTCCAACAATCCATCTGGCAATATCACATGCACTTGTTTTTTTGCATGATCAATTTTATCCAAACTTTCATCGTGTAAAGGAATTAATACTTCTTTCTCTTTATAAGTAATCCTTAATAAAATTTGATGAGGCTGATTGATCACTTCTTCAATGGGTGCCAGCATTTCCCCTTCATTAATTAATGTGTATCCCAATAAAGCAATCGGGGCAGACTTTCCAACCAACGACCTAAAATCGGTTTCTGTAACCCATGCATTTCTACTTACCAAACGTGCAGCAGATTCTTTGGTATTGATTCCCTCAAATTTTACATAGGTTTCTTCGTGATTTGCAGCTTTTGCCGTTTCAACAAAATAAGGCAGGTAATTTCCTTTTTGTTCTTCTACAAAAATCACTTCGATTCCTTTGAATGGCGATTTCTTCCCTAATTCATGTTTTAAGATCATTTCGCCTTTCAAACCAAAACTCGCAACCAGTTTTCCAATATGTATGTATTCGCTCATGTACAAAAATTAAAGAGGATGGATCCTCATTAAAACAATAAGTCCCGGCAATTGCCAGGACTCAAATTGTTTGCAGAATAACTTCTTTTCAGAACATATCTTACTAAGCTTCAGTCTGGCTTTCAGGAGCAGCTTCTTGAGTGGTTTCTACCTTTTTTGCAACAGGTGTGTACACTTTTTTAGCTCTTTCAGCTTTCTTGTGAGCATCATTCCGACGAGTAATTTGTGCTTCATGACTGTTATGCCATTCCTGGAATTTGGTCATTGCAGCTGCATCATCAAATAGACCCAATTTAACACCACGTAAAAGGTGTTTCAGGTACAATACGCCTTTGAAAGACAAAATACGACGAACAGTGTCGGTGGGTTGAGCACCTTTGTTCAGCCACTCTAATGCTTTTTGACGGTCTAATTGAATGCTTGCAGGAACTGTAAGCGGGTTGTAAGTACCCAATTTTTGGATAAACTTACCATCTCTTGGAGCACGGGCATCAGCCACTACAATAAAGTAGAAAGGGCGTTTTTTGCTACCATGTCTCTGTAGTCTCATTTTTACTGCCATGTTAAATAGAAATTTATAGGCTTTAATAAATTGGTTAATCCAACTAAGAATAGTTGGAGGGCAAAAGTAATAGGAAAACCCTTTCCATCCAAGTTTGTATGTAAAGGAATTGTTAGAATCCTTATTTACCTGTCTTTTGTACTGTAATCCAACTTTTTTTAACGTCTCATACCAGGCATCCGTCCACCCATTGGCATGTTATTCATCATTTTCATCATTTGTTTCATTTGCTCGAATTGCTTCATAAAAGCATTTACTTCGGTCAGATCTTTACCACATCCTTTGGCAATTCTTGCTTTTCTGCTCGGATTTAGCAGGTCTGGGTTAGCTCTTTCCAAGGGTGTCATCGATTTAATGATGGCTTCGATTCCTTTAAAAGCATCGTCATTAATATCTACATCCTTGATAGCTTTACCTACACCAGGGATCATGCCCATCAGGTCTTTCAGGTTACCCATTTTTTTGATCTGCTGTAACTGATCTAAAAAATCCTGAAAATCGAACTGATTCTTACGGATCTTTTTCTCTAATTTTTTGGCTTCTTCTTCATTGTATTGAGCCTGGGCTTTTTCTACTAAACTGGTAATATCGCCCATTCCCAAAATACGCTGAGCCATTCTTTCTGGATAAAAGACATCCAGGGTATCCATCTTCTCACCTGAGCTTACGAACTTGATTGGCTTGTTAACCGTGTATTTGATCGATAAAGCCGCTCCACCCCTTGTATCACCATCTAATTTAGTAAGTACTACACCAGTAAAATCTAAGCGATCATTGAAAGATTTGGCTGTATTAACCGCATCCTGACCGGTCATTGAATCCACCACAAATAAGATCTCCTGTGGATTTACAGCAGCTTTTACATTGGCTACTTCTGTCATCATTACCTCATCAATTGCTAAGCGTCCAGCCGTATCGATGATCACTACATTTTTATTGGTTGCCTTTGCTTCCTTAATTGCATTCTGTGCAATGGCAACTGCATCTTTATTTTCTCTTTCACTATAAACAGTTACACCAATTTGTTCTGCTAAAACGGTTAACTGATCAATCGCTGCTGGGCGATAAATATCACAGGCAACCACCATGGGTGATTTGCCTTTTTGCGTTTTTAAATAATTGGCTAATTTTCCAGTGAAAGTTGTTTTACCACTACCTTGTAGGCCGGCAATCAATATTACTGCAGGGTTTCCGGTTATAATAAATTGCGCTTCTGAACCACCCATTAATTCGGTTAGTTCATCTTGTACAATTTTAATCATTAACTGCCCCGGACTGATCGCATTGATTACTTTTTCGCCAGTTGCTTTCTCCTTTACTTTATCAGTAAATTCTTTAGCAATTTTATAGTTCACATCGGCATCAATTAATGCCTTGCGAATATCTTTTACAGTGTTGGCAATATTAAGGTCATTGATTCTGGCATCGCCCTTCAGGTTCTTAAAGGCCGACTCGAGTTTTTCACTTAAAGAATTAAACATAGTTCGCTGCTTTCAAATCTTTCACTAAAAAAAGTGAACAGAAGGTTCACTTTAATGAGGTGCAAATATAGGTTCTAAAAGCGTTCAACCTAAGTAAACCCTGAGGTGTTTACACCGATTGGTGCTACGAAGTTTGGTAAGGGCCTTGTCTTTGATCTGCCGAACCCTTTCGCGGGTTAGATTATATCTTTCCCCAATATCTTCTAAACTTAATGGATGATCTACGCCAATACCAAAGAAATAGCAAACCACATCTTTTTGCCGCTCCGTTAAAGTGCGCAGGCTTCTTTCAATTTCTAGCCTTAAAGATTCTACGTGTTCTAATTTACCATCTGTTTTTTCTGCGTTGGGGTTTTCCATAAGGTCCATCAATGTACCATCTTCCCCATCCGATAGTGGGGTATCCATGCTAATATGCCTAAAACCAACATTCATGGTAGCCGTAACCTCATCAATCCCAATATCTAATATATCAGCAAGTTCTTCTGGTGAAGGTTCCCTTTCAAATTCCTGTTCTAATTGCTGGTAGGCTTTACTGATTCTGTTGGTAAGTCCCACTTTGTTCAATGGCAGCCTTACGATCCTGCTTTGCTCTGCCAAAGCTTGCAGAATGCTCTGCCGAATCCACCAAACTGCATATGAAATGAACTTAAAACCCCGGGTTTCATCAAACCGAAGGGCGGATTTAATCAACCCCAAATTCCCTTCATTGATTAAATCTGGAAGGGTAAGTCCTTGATTTTGATACTGTTTTGCAACAGAAACCACAAAACGAAGGTTTGATTTAATGAGTTTTTCGAGGGCTCTCTCATCCCCATTTTTAATTCGGATTGCCAATTCAACCTCCTGTTCGGGAGAAATAAGCTCTACTTTCCCTATTTCCTGTAGGTATTTCTCCAAACTTTGGGACTCTCGATTCGTGATGGATTTAGAGATTTTTAGCTGACGCATACTCATAAATGCCTATTTTATTGGTATATATATCCGATAATTTCTGACAAACACTAGAGAGGGAGGCTCAACATTTCTTTTAAATCACAGAATGTTAAGAGCAATTTAACAAAAAATAATAGTTATTCAAAAAAAAATATTTTACCTAAATTATTATAAATCAAGCTGTTAAGAGATTATATTTCAGAAGACCATATATGTTAGCCCCAAATCGAGGTGTAAGAACAAAAAAACATTTGGTGAGGAAGGATTATTTTATATTATTGCAACCCTACGATTGATTGTCGCTAAATAAGAATTAATGAGCAAGAAGCAACTTTTTACTATAGAATTTCCAGTTAGATGTTCTCCGGGTATTTTATTTGAGTTTTTATCAACACCAGCAGGTTTACAAGAATGGTTTGCCGATAAAGTAGATGAATGGGAAAATGTGTACAGTTTTTCATGGAGTGGTGGAGCTCCAGACAAGGCAGAAGTGGTAGATAAAGATGAGGATAAATTTATACGATACCACTGGTTACATTCTGAGAAAAACGAATATTTTGAATTCAAAATCGAAAAAACTGAGATCTCTAATCAAACCATTTTGATCATCAAAGATTTTGCAGAAAAAAACGAAATAAAAGACCAAAGTCAATTATGGGAATACCAGGTGAAAGAATTGTTTCACCGCTTAGGAGCCTAATGATTCGCTGGTTAATAACTGCAGCATTTCTTTAAAAGTTTGCTGCAAAAAAAAGTCTACATCGTCCCACTCATCGAGTGGGATTTTTTTTGCTAGTTTGATATAGGGTAATTTAGGAATTAGAGCAGGGTTCATTTCTGCAGCTCTCTGATAATTTTCTGGTCGGAAATGGTGTTGCCATGCGTCCTCTGAATTAATGCCAATATACCACTCATGCGTTGGGTGAGGGTTGCCATTCCTTACATGAAAATATTGTTGAATCGCATTGCTGTAAAAAATTTTAAACTTTCCAGATAATTGCAGTGTGATACTGATTTGATTCCCCCACCAAAAAAAGCTACGGATGGCAAAAAAATCTTCCCCACTAAAATAACGGGGATAATCGAGCATTACCCAAGGCAACCCTTCATAATTTTCGCCCCTTGAAATTTTGGGCGCAACCGCACAAGCTGGTTCATTAGCTAAGGGTGGGCATTGTTGGATAAGTAATTGGTATTGTTCACTTAGCTGGCCAAAAAATATATAAAGCTTTTGAATTACCGCATTCTTTGTTAAAATCCAATCGGCATTCATTACCAATTCCTGTTCCTTTGATGAAAGCCTTACTTTTGCGTTGCTCATTTAGCAATATTAAGCAAGGACAAGTGATTAAAAAACTCGATATTCTTATTATTCGTTCTTTTATTGGCCCTTTTATTGGGGCATTCGCCATTTCGTTATTTGTTCTAACCATGCAGTTTTTTTGGTTATACATTGACGATCTTGTTGGAAAGGGGCTGGATATGTTTACCGTTCTAAAACTCGTTGGGTTGGTAACTCTTTTTTGGGTACCCACTGCCCTTCCGCTTTCCTTACTTTTTTCATCCATCATGACATTTGGAAATCTAGGGGAAAGTTTTGAACTGGTAGCCATTAAAGCAGCGGGTATTCCCTTGCTACGTTTTATGCGTCCACTTCTGGTAATTGCTTTATTCATCAGCTCCCTTGCATTTTTATTTGCCAATAATATTATTCCAGTAACCCAATTAAAATTGGCAGCGCTCAAATACAATATTATCGTTTCGAAACCAGCTCTTGATATTAAACCAGGTGTGTTTTACGATAAGATAGACGGATATGTGATTAAATTAGGAAGCAAGGAAAAAAATGATAGCGTCATTCACGATGTGGTGATTTTTGAAAAAGGTGCTGGCTTACAAGATCAGATGATCAAAGCCGAAAGCGGCATTATGCGTATTAGTAACGACCAGCAGTTTTTAGAGTTTATTTTAAAAAATGGTTGGCGTCATCAGGAGAGAGGTCCCCGTGGCGTAACAAATACCGAGTATATCCGGATGGGATTTCAGTCGTATAAAAAAGTATTCGACCTGAAAAGTTTTCAATTAAATAATTCAAAAGACAGTTCCTTTTACGATCCTAAAATGTTAAGCGTTCGTCAATTAAATACTGCCATCGATTCTCTAACAAATATCGACAGTTTCTATTTTAAAAAAGCATCTCAGGATATAAATCCATATCTAACCTTTACTAAATATTCGGATACCGGTTGGGAAAAAATAGATCAGAAAAAATTGAAGGAATCAAAATCTTTAGCAAGTTTAATTCCAGATTCGATCAAATCAATTATCCAGGTTCGGGCGTTTAATCAAGCCACCACAGTTAAAGGAAGTATTGGAATTTTGGCAGAAGATTATGCCAATAAATTAACTTCTTTACGATTACACGAAATTGAATGGCATCGTAAGTTTACGCTTTCAGTAGCTTGTCTTGTACTATTTTTAATTGGCGCACCCCTCGGTTCGATTATTCGAAAAGGCGGATTGGGAACTCCATTAGTATTTGCAATTATTTTCTTTGTGATTTTCCACCTGTTTAATACGTTCGGAGAAAAATTTGTTAAATCAAATTCAACTAGTCCATTAATGGGAATGTGGCTTTCTACTTTTATACTGATTCCCATTGGAATTTTTCTGACTTATAAAGCCATGCGCGACTCACAATTATTCAATCAGGAATTCTATTATAGATCCTTTAAGCAGTTGCAAAATTTTATAACTAAATTTAAAAGATCAAATCAACCCACTTAAAAAATTATTTATGCAAAAAAAACAAAACCGTCGTGCATTCATTGCCAATACTGGTAAAGCCGCACTAGCCACAGGTATCTCGCTGACCGTTTTACCTTCATTGGCGAATTCAATTGTAGGATTTGCTCCCAACCCATTTGCACAACAAGCTCTACCATACGACTACAAAGCATTAGAACCCATTATCGATAGCATGACAATGGAAATTCACTACAGCAAACACGCTGCTGCTTATGCTAAAAATTTAGGAGATGCCTGTATTGCAGAGAAAGTAGCTACTGATGTTACAACTATTGAATCAGTGCTTCACAATATTTCTAAATACTCAGCAAAAATGCGAAACAATTGCGGTGGTCATTATAACCACGAATTATTTTGGCAATGTATGGGACCTGCAACAGGTGCTAAACCAGAAGGGAAATTTGCTGCAGCAATTGATCAAAGTTTTGGTTCTTTTGATGCTTTTAAAACACAATTTACCGATGCAGGTAAAAATCGTTTCGGAAGTGGCTGGGCATGGTTGGTGCTTAATGCAGATAAGAAATTGATTATTGGCTCAACACCTAATCAAGACAATCCCTTAATGGATATCAGTGACTTAAAAGGTAACCCCATCTTAGGCTTAGATGTTTGGGAGCACGCATATTATTTAAAATATCAAAACAAACGTCCAGACTATATCAACGCATGGTGGAATGTGGTGAACTGGCGTTTTGTAGAGAAGCGTTTCGAAGGTGCCTAATTAATTTCTATTTTATAATGCGTTAGAAAGTGCCCTACTTTCTAACGCATTTATTTTAAATATCGTTTTATGCAAGTAGTAGCAAATTGGAAAGAGGCACTCGCCTTTGATGTTGTTTCAGATAACGGGCATACTGTTCGTGCAGACACCACGATTGATGGTGGTGGTTTGGATTCTGGCATGAGTCCTAAAAAATTAGTATTAGCGGGTCTATGTGGTTGCAGCGGAATGGATGTAGTTGATATTTTGAAGAAAATGAAAGTTGATTTCACAAAAATGGATGTATCTGCAGAAGCAGAACAAACAGAAGAACATCCGAAAGTTTTTAAATCGATCCAAATGGTTTATCGTGCAGATGTAGCACCAGAAGACCTCGATAAATTAACAAGAGCCGTAAAGCTTTCACAAGAAAAATATTGTGGCGTTTCTGCGATGTTGGAAAAAAATTGTGCCATCACATATAACATTGAACTTATTTAGATTGTTATCCCATAAACTTAGATAAAATGCAGCCCCGTAAATACGTTTTATTGTGTTTTCTTTTTTGCAGTTCCCTTTTACAGGCACAAAAAAACAATCCAGTATTTGCAGGTTGGTATGCAGACCCAGAGGGAAGTATCTTAGCTAACCAATATTGGATATTCCCCACTTTTTCTGCACCTTACCATCAACAAGTTTTCATGGATGCTTTCTCTTCTCCAGATTTAATAAACTGGACCAAGCATCCTCATATCATTGATACTTCTAACATCAAATGGGCTAAGCAAGCTATGTGGGCACCCTCCATCATTGAGAAAAAAGGGAAATATTATTTCTTCTTCGGAGCAAACGACATTCAATCTGATCGTGAAATTGGTGGAATAGGAGTTGCAGTGGCAGATAAACCAGAAGGACCCTATAAAGACCATTTGGGTAAACCTTTAATTGATCGTTTCTATAACGGTGCTCAACCTATTGATCAATTTGTTTTTAAAGATAAAGACGGAGCACATTTCCTTATATATGGAGGATGGCGTCATTGTAATATTGGAAAACTAAATGAAGATTTTACAGGCTTTATCCCTTACTCGGATGGATCTTTATTTAAAGAAATTACACCAAAGGGCTATGTAGAGGGTCCCTTCATGTTTATCAGAAATGGCAAGTATTATTTTATGTGGTCGGAAGGAGGTTGGACGGGCCCAGATTATAGTGTGGCTTATGCCATGTCAGATTCACCTTTTGGTCCCTTTGAAAGAATAGATAAAATTTTAGAACAGAACCCTGCCATTGCAACAGGCGCAGGGCACCATTCTGTGATTAAAATACCTTCAAAAGATGAGTGGTATATCGTTTACCATCGTAGACCTTTAACGGAAACGGATGGCAATTCAAGAGAAACTTGTATCGACCATATGTATTTTGATAATAAAGGCCTTATTAAAAAAGTGGTGATTACAAAAGAGGGCGTTGAAAAAAGATTATTAAAATGAAAACGGCAAAGGAAAACTTTCAATTACAAAGATGGATTTCAATATTAAGTGTGGTGCTTTTTATTGCAAAAATCATTGCCTATTATTTAACGCATTCCATGGCAATTTTAACCGATGCCCTAGAAAGTATCGTTAACGTAATCGCTGGCTTTATAGGTCTATATAGTTTGTATGTGGCTGCCAAACCAAGAGACTTTGAACACCCTTATGGACATGGAAAAGCGGAATTCGTATCTGCAGCTGCAGAAGGAAGTTTAATTGTTGCAGCTGGCTTAATGATATTGTATGAAACTGTTCAGAACCTTATAGCCAATGCAACCATCCATAGTTTGGATTATGGTTTAGCATTAGTTGCAGTAACAGGGCTGGTTAATTATGTGGCAGGTTCCTATTGTATCAAATTAGGAAAGAAGAATAATTCACTGGCTTTGATTGCAAGTGGTAAACATTTACATATCGATACTTATTCTACGTTTGCCATCATAGTTGGGTTGATACTCATGATTGTCACAAAATTATTTTGGCTAGATAAAGTAATCGCATTGATCATGGGTGTGGTAATTGTTTTTAATGGTTATAAAATTCTTCGTACTTCTTTGGCTGGAATAATGGATGAGGCTGATGTAGAACTGCTTAATAAAGTGATTGTGGTTTTGAATCAGAAACGCCAGGAAAATTGGATTGATCTGCATAACCTAAGAGTTATTAAATATGGCAGCTTATTACATATCGATTGTCATTTAACGGTTCCCTGGTTTTTTAATGTACACCAGGCACATAATCAAATTGATGCACTCGCCCTTTTAATTAAAGAAGAATTTGGAGATGCCATTGAATTTTTCATCCATACAGATGGTTGTTTGCCTTTTAGCTGTAGCATCTGCTCCAAAAAAGGGTGTGCCGAAAGACAAGCAGATTTTGAACAGAAAATTGAATGGACACTCGCAAATATCATTTCTAACAAAAAGCATCAGTTGAATTCTCCTACAACTACTTAATTTTGCATTTTAATACCTACTAAACCACTTAACTATATGCAAGTCTGGAAAGAATATCAGGAAACAAACAAAGAACGTTTCTTACATGAATTACTCGATTTATTAAGGATTCCAAGTATAAGTGCTAAAACGGAAAATAATTCCGACATGATCACATGTGCTGAAGCTGTTAAGAAAAGCTTTTTGGATGCCGGTGCTGATCATGCTGTGATTTACAAAACGGAAGGACATCCAATTGTATACGCTGAAAAAAATATAGACCCTCTAAAACCCACTATCCTGGTTTACGGCCATTACGACGTTCAACCAGCAGATCCTCTTAACCTTTGGAAGAGCGGACCATTTGATCCTACTATCATTGATGGCAAAATTTTTGCCCGCGGTTCTGCAGATGATAAAGGACAGTTCTATATGCACGTGAAGGCTCTAGAAATAATGACACAAACCAACACACTAAAAGCCAATATCAAATTTTTGATTGAAGGTGAAGAAGAAGTAGGTAGCCCCAACTTAGCCACATTTGTTAAGGCCAATAAAGAGCTATTAAAAGCGGATGTGATTTTAATCAGCGACACTTCTATGTTGAGTATGGAAAACCCTTCCATTGATATTGGAGTTCGTGGCTTAAGCTATATTGAAGTAGAAGTTACCGGACCCAACCGCGATTTACATAGTGGTGTGTATGGAGGAGCCATTGCAAATCCTATTACGATGCTGGCAAAAATGATCGCTTCTTGTCATGATGAAAATAACCATATCACCATCCCGGGATTCTATGATGATGTGATAGAATCCACATCAGAAGAAAGAGCTAAAATGGCACTGGCACCTTTTGATGAAACAGCATTCAAAACTGATCTGGGCGTTGAAACGCTCTGGGGTGAGAAAAATTATACTACCAATGAAAGAACTGGTATTCGCCCAACGCTAGAATTAAATGGTATTTGGGGTGGCTATACAGGTGAAGGTGCAAAAACAGTTTTGCCTTCAAAAGCATTTGCAAAAATTTCTTGCCGCTTAGTACCCAATCAATCTTCTTCAGTTATCACAGAGAAAATCATTCAATATTTCAAAACGATTGCCCCAGCGGGTGTAACCGTTACTGCATCTGAACACCATGGTGGTGAACCCTATATGACTCCTATTGATTCTGATGCATACCAGGCTGCAGCTAAAGCCATCAATACCACATTCGGAAAAGACCCCATACCGGTTCGTGGTGGTGGTAGCATCCCTATATGTGCTTTGTTTGAAAAAGAATTAGGATTAAAAATTGTATTCCTGGGTTTTGGTTTGGATAGCGATAATTTACACAGTCCGAATGAAAAATTTGATATAGTAAATTTTTATAAGGGTATTGAAACCATCCCCTATTTCCACCAGTATTATGCTGAAGGCAAATGAGTGAAGTAAAAGAAAAATTACGCGTTGATAAATATCTCTGGGCTATTCGTTTATTTAAAACTCGAAGCCAGGCCGCAGATGCATGTGATAATGGGAAAGTAAAGATATTAGGCACTAATATAAAGGCATCAAAAACGGTTAATTTAGGAGATGTATATGATGTAAAAGCAGAGGGCAGAAAATGGGTAATCAAAGTAACGGGGCTTTTGGAAAAACGAGCTGCATATCCAGAAGCCATCAAACATTACGAAGATGTTACACCTCCCGAAGATCTGGATGTAGTGAAATTTCAAGCCTCTTCCTTTAATACAGGTAAAAGGTTAAGCAAAGTAGGCCGACCTACTAAAAGAGATCGAAGAGATATTGAGGGATTTATGGGTGATGAATAAATGTTTAATTTAATTGACTGATGCATATTGATATTATTACCGTTGTACCTGAATTATTAGAGAGTCCTTTTGCACATAGCATTATGAAACGTGCTCAAGAGAAGGGTTTACTAATGGTACAAACCCATAACCTGCGCAAGTGGGCTATTAATAAACATATGCAGGTAGATGACTATCAATTTGGTGGTGGGGCAGGAATGGTATTAATGCCAGAACCCCTTGCCAATGCCATTGACGAATTACAGAAAAATAGGAAGTACGACCAGATCATTTATATGACCCCTGATGGTGCTCGATTTAATCAGCAAGCTGCCAATCAGCTTTCCTTACAAGAAAATTTATTGATTATTTGCGGGCATTATAAGGGCATTGACGAGCGCATTCGAGAACAGTATATCACCATGGAAATTTCGGTAGGTGATTATGTTTTAAGCGGTGGTGAATTAGCCGCTGCAATTGTGGTTGATGCAATTGGAAGATTAATACCGGGTGTTTTAAATGATGAAACTTCCGCTTTATTCGACTCTTTCCAAGATAATTTATTGGCCCCTCCTGTGTATACAAGACCCGCAGATTTCAGGGGTAGTAAAGTGCCTGAAATTTTAACGCAGGGCGACCCAAAAAAAGTAGAAGATTGGCGTTTTGAACAATCACTTCAACGAACCAAAGAAAGACGACCCGACTTACTGGATGAATAATTATTCCAACTATTCTTCGATTTTTCACTCTTTCATAGCAGTTGCTCACCACTTATCATTGAAATGTAACGTTTTCAATGCTTTAACGTTGTTTAACCAAATTAGTTCCTTTTTTTGCTGCTCATAAAGAAATGACCACTACTGCTATGCGATTTTGTAAAATTGTTTTAATATTATTTTCTATCCTTTCTTTAACCAAAGTAGGAGCGCAAGCATCCACAGCTAGTGTGGAAAGTTTTCAAAAAGACTATCAATTACATATTACAAAAATATCTGAGCCCATCAAACTTGATGGTGAGTTTAATGAAGCATCCTGGGCTAACCTGGATAGTACCTCCCCTTTTTGGAGAAAATTTCCAAACGATATAGGAAGGCCTGCCAGAAAAACATCTGTAAAAGTTACCTACGATGATAAGTTTATCTATTTCGGTTTTACTTGCTACGATTCAACAAAACCCTATATCAGCAGTTTAAAAAGAGATATCGGACATGATGGGAGCGACGGTATTGGAATTATTATGGACCCAACCAATCAACGTACCAATGGGTTTTTCTTTGTGGTTAATGCATTGAACGCTCAAAGTGAAGATCAACTTCCTTTTGCAGATGGTGGCGGGCCACCTTCCTGGAGTTGGGATAATAAATGGTTTTCAGCCACAAAATCTTATTCAGATAGATGGCAGGCTGAAATAGCCATTCCTTTTAAAAGCATCCGCTACACTGCAGAAAAATTATTATGGGGATTAAACTTTGTTCGAATAGATACTAAGGCAAATGAATATTCAACCTGGACGCATATGCCCCTTAATTTTAGATCCATGGATCTGGGTTATACGGGTGCGTTAATTTGGAAACAACCACCTCCATCTGCAGGTAGTAATATGGTTTTCATTCCTTATATTACTGGTGATGTGTCTGCCGATCAGGAAAATGGTGTTGCTACAAAAGCTACCAGTAATGCAGGTTTTGATGCAAAGATTGCACTAAACTCTTCTTTAAATTTAGACCTTACTGCCAATCCCGACTTCTCTCAAATTGAAGTAGATCAGCAAGTAACCAACCTTACCCGATTCAATATATTTTTTCCAGAACGGAGAACTTTCTTCTTAGAGAACTCAGATTTATTTTCTGCTTATGGCATACCGCCTATCCGACCTTTTTATTCAAGAACCATTGGTTTAGACAAGGATGGCAATAAAATTCCAATTCTTTTTGGTGCTAGACTATCTGGTAATATTACCAAGAGCACACGTATTGGTTTTATGAATATGGAAACAGGCGGAAAGGGAACTTACTCACCTGAAAACTTTACTGCAGCCAGTATTAATCAGAAAGTTTTCAAGCGCTCGGTGATTAAAGCTTACTTTTTAAATCGTCAGAATTTTATTTCTGATGCTGAAAAAAAATTGCATCCTTTAGACGCATATGGCAGAAACGCAGGAATTGAATTTGACTATAATAATGAGCAAGGAACCTGGGGTGGCTGGGGATCTTATCATCACTCATTCAAGGAAGGAATTACTACTGATGATAATTATGTAGATGTTGGAGGTAATTATAATGGAAGGCATTTAAGCGTTACAGTAGATCTTAGTAATGTTGGCACCAACTATTATACCGATATGGGTTATGTGCAAAGAATGAATAATTACGATGCAGCTCGCGACACAACAATCCGTGTTGGTTTCAAACATATTTTCAATGAAATTCAATATAAAATATTCCCTACTAAAGGGGTAATTAATAGTCACCAATTATCACTAAATAGCTATACTGTTTTTAATCCTGATAATTCAATGAACGAAACCAATCAGGAATTAAACTACAATATCATGATGCGGAATACTGGTTTCCTTTTTGGTTTTGTAAGCAGAGATGAATCTAATTTGTTATTTCCCACATCATTTACCGGCGATAAACCACTGCCTATAGGGAAATATATTTTTCATCAGGGTGGCATAGGTTATCAAACAGATTTCAGAAAACCTTTTAGTCTTTTTATAAGGGTAGCAGGTGGAGGTTTATATAATGGAGATTATCAGGGAATCAGAACAACACTAACATTTAGGAAGCAACCGCATGTGAATCTTGCTTTACAATTAGACTATAATAAATTGAAATTCCCAGGCGATTATGGCAGCACCGAACTTTTCTTAATTGCACCAAAGGTTGAAATTAATTTCAGCACCAATTTGTTCTGGACCACATTTATGCAGTACAATACACAAGCTAATAATTTTAATATCAATAGTCGTTTACAATATCGTTACAAACCTATGAGCGATCTCTTCCTGGTATATACCGATAACTATTACACGGATCCATTATTTAGAAATAAAAACAGAGCTATTGTTTTTAAATTGAATTACTGGTTGAACTTATAGTAATAAAAAAAACCTCAGAAAATTCTGAGGTTTTTTTTATTACTGCGTGAAAGTCCCCAAGTTGAAGCATGGGGTTACAGCATTCTAATTTGAATTTTTTACTCCTATTACCGGTACTTGTTTTTCATTGATCAGTTTGTTGTAGGCTTTCAGATCTGTATCTAAGATCTTTTTCAATTTTGTCAACTGCACATCGGCCTGAGATCCAAGATCTGCAAGGGTTTCACGGGCTTGTTTGCTTGGCGGGTTTTGTCCGCTTGCTGCTACTCCATATAATCCTGCTAATTTATCATTGATCCGGATTGGAAAATTCAATACGTCTTGAAAGCTCTTTGATTTGGTTTGATATAATGCCTCTTCAATAGCAGTTAGTTGCTTATTTATACTATCGCCCTGCGCTTTCAATTCTTTATGGGTTGCAGTGTCTAATTTAGCAGTGAAGTCGGTAATCTGAGTTCTTACAGAACGGATATTTTTTATACCGTTTTGAACTTCACTAAACTTATCACGGATTTCTAATAAGAACCCTACTTGTGCATCATAATCGGCTTCCGTCATTTTATAATTTGGATCTGCTTTAATTACAAAAGGAACATCCACAGAATCTTTACCATATTGAAATCTTGCTTTGTATTTACCAGGTGCTGCTTTTACAGAACCAATACTTCCATTCCATAAGATCATTCCATCTGCTTTTTCTGCCGGTGGGTAATTCATATCCCAGACGAACTGATTCATGCCTGTAGAAAAATCAAGTTTATCAGCAGTTTCTTTTGCTTTTTTACTATAAGTTTTAATTACTTTATTTTGTTTATCAAAGATGCTGATGGAAACTTTTGATGAATCATTTGCATCTTTCAAGAAATAATTAAATACAGTACCAGTAGCTGGATTCTCACCCATATTTGGCATGGCAGTTCCTATACCACGTTGCCTCCTACCACCACCTCCTTCAGTTCTATAAGCATCATTTACTGCAAATACATGTAAGTTTTTATTGGTTACATCATCTGCCTTTTGTTGTAGTAAACTCAAATCATCTATAGCCCAAAAAGCCCTACCCTGTGTGGCTACAATTAAATCATTGTCTTTGATGGTCATATCCGTAATTGGTACTACTGGTAAATTCAACTGAAATTTTTTCCAATTTGAGCCATAATCATAACTGATATACATGCCATACTCTGTTCCTGCATACAACAAACCAGGGCGTTTATGATCGGCCCTTAACGCACGTGTAAAATGCATTTTATTGATTCCATTGGTGATGGTTTGCCATGTTTTACCGTAATCTTCCGTTTTATATAGATATGGGGTAAAGTCGTCGGATTTGTATTTTGTTCCTACTACATAAGCTGTTCCTTTTTTAAATGGATCAGTTTCAATACAATTCCACATCATCCATTTACCTGCAGCAGTTGGTGTAACATTTTCCCAATTTTTTCCGGCATCCTTACTCATACTCAACACACCATCATCACTACCAATCCATAAAAGATCTTTTTCTAAGGCAGATTCTGTACCTGTGAAAATGGTACAATAATATTCAACGGATGTGTTGTCTTTTGTAATGGGTCCACCACTTGAAATCTGCTTGCTTTTATCATTGGTAGTTAAATCCGGACTAATGGTTTCCCAGCTCTGACCTTCATTCTCAGTTACAAATAAATGGTTCCCACCTGCATATAAACGTTTCGGATTATGTGGAGAAAAGAAGAAAGGAAAATTCCATTGGAAGCGATACTTCTGAACATCTGCACCTGCACCCATTGGATTATCTGGCCATACATTGATAGCTCTGTTTTCGCCAGTTTTATGATCTAATCGAGAAAGATAACCTCCATAGTTTCCACCATACACCACATCGGGATTAGTTGGATCTGCCACCACATAGCCACTCTCTGCCCCTGCAGTACTTTCCCAGTCTCTTTCAGAAATACCCGCACCACTTGTTCTGCTTTTAATGCGAATAGTACTGTTATCTTGTTGCGCGCCTAAAATATGATAAGGGAAAGCATTATCTGTAGTTACACGATAAATCTGAGCAGTTGGCTGGTTCATTAAACTGCTCCAGTTACTGGCAGCATCATAACTAATCTGAGCACCACCATCATCCGCTACAATCATTCTATTACCATCTTCCGGATCGATCCACAAATCATGGTGATCGCCGTGTGGTGTATTTACGGAAGTAAATGTTTTACCTCCGTCTCTACTACGCATGAATTCAACATTGGGACAATACACCAAATTCTCATTCTTAGGATCTACATACACTTTAGAATAATACCAGGCACGCTGGCGAATATTATTATCACTGCACTGCAAGGTCCAGGTTTCTCCCGCATCATTACTTACAAACAAACCGCCATTCGCGTTTTCTACTAAAGCAAAAATTTTATCTGTATTTGATGGAGCCACTGCCACACCCACTATTCCCCAGATCCCTTTGGGAAATCCTTTATTGGTGGATATATTTTTCCAGGTTTCTCCTCCATCTATCGACTTATAAATCCCTGAACCATCTCCACCACTCTCCATACTATAAGGTGTGCGAATCACATGCCACATTCCAGCATACAATACAGAAGGGTTTCCAGGTTCGCTTACAAGATCTGAACAACCCGTTAAACTATTTGCATATAATGTACGCTTCCATGTTTTTCCGCCATCAGTTGTTTTATAAACACCACGCTCTTCATTGGGTCCGAACAAATGCCCCATCACACCTACTAATACCGTGTTGGGATCTTTTGGATCAATGATTATACGGGTAATATGTCGGCTGTCTTTTAAACCTAAATTATTCCAGGTTCTGCCACCATCAGTAGAACGCCACATACCACCTAAACCTTCAGCCACGTTTCCCCGCATTGTGTTCTCGCCTTCACCAACATAAATGATTGATTCATCACTTTGCGCTACTGCTACAGAACCAATGGTTCCTCCAAAATATTTGTCCGTAATATTTTTCCAGTTACTTCCTCCATCGGTAGTTTTCCAAACACCACCACCGGTACTCCCAAAGTAGAAGTTCATTTTGTTTTTATAACTACCAGCTACGGCGCCACTACGGCCGCCCCTGAATGGGCCAACTAAACGGTATTTAACTTTCGAAAACAAAACCGAATCGGTATTGGCTTCTACTGTAGAGATAGCTGTTGTTTTTAGATTTTTCTTTTGGGCCATCACAGAAAGTGATAACATACTTGCAGTTGCAAGAAGGAGGGAATATTTTCTCATTTTTTTAGAATTGGACTATTAAGTTAGTACACTAAACTTAATTGACGGTTTTGAAATGATAAATGGTTTACCAAACAATTGAAATTTTAATGGATTTTCCACTAAAACTTACTGGCAGTAACAACTCATGTTGTTTTCCTAAATTCCAGATAGCTTGCTCATCCATGCTAATTCCTCTTGTATCTGATGCGTCAATGATTGTAACAGATTGATCATTGATGGTTATTTTTTTAGGCATTTGTTCTATTCCAGGAATTTGAAAACTGATTTTTTCTTGTGACGGTTTACCCATAAATTTTCCGCCGTTAGAACTCATGGTAATTTCTAATGAATGGGCAGTTCTTCCCTGGGAATTAAAATGGATTAATTCATATTGGTGACTACTAATCGCATTTTTCGAAACACCATCATCTAAATACAAATCATATTTACTCGCTTCATTGGAAGGGATATATAAAACAGAAATGGTTCCTGCTTTTTGTTCTATCGTATTCTTTACACGATTCAAATACTGCGGAATAAAACTTCCTGCTTTCACTAAAACAGGATATTTAAAATCTTCTGTATGGAATGTTACTGTTTGCTTACCATTATAAAATTGATGCGTATGATAATCGTACCAATTCCCTTCTGGCAAATACACTTCTTTTGATTTTTGCCCTTTCACTACTACAGGTGCGATCATAAATGCATCTCCCCACATAAACTGATCGCCAGTAGCAATCGCCTTCTCATCAGTTTGGTATTGGTAATACATGGGTTTGATTAAAGGTTCTCCAAATGCTGCTTGCCGATAAGCTAGTGTGTAGTTGTATGGCAATAATTGATAACGTTGATCCACTACTTTTTTTACATAATCTAATACGGATTTATCTGCCAATGCAGGTTCACTCGGATAGCTAAACGCATTAGGGTCTACTTCATATAATGCAGTTCCATGTGGACGAAAAATAGGCGTGAACAATGAAAACTGCAACCATCGTAAATACAATTCAGGGTCGCCTTCACCCATGGCAAAACCACCTGCATCACTATGGATATAGGGGATTCCACTCATACTCATACCGAGAATATTTGGTAGCTGTGCACGTAAACCGCTCCAGTTTCTACTGATATCACCCGTCCAGGGAAAAATACTATAACGCTGACTTCCTGAAAATCCCGAACGATTCAAATGGAATAATCTTGTGTTTGGAAATTCTTTTGCGTAATTTTCAAACAACATTTTATTCCAATAATGCCCGTATAAATTATGCACTTCATCTGCCTGCATCATTCTATTTACACCGAGGTCTTTTAAATTATGCAACATGTCGGAAGGGTGCTTTTCTGGTTCGCCCAGATCTGTCCACCAACCTGCCACACCATTGGCAATTTGTTTTCTATAGTGATAGTTCCATAACCAATTCCCAGCATCTTTTCTAAAAATATCGAGTAACCCACCCTTGCCGAAATAAAAGTCTTGCAATTGATATGCCTTACCCACACTGTCTTTTGTCAGATACTGCTCTGCGAAAGGATACGACTTTGTACCCTTCAAGAAAAAGGGTTCGGTAATTAAAATCGAATTCAGATTATCTTTTTTCAAATCAGTGATCATTTGTTTAGGGTTAGGCCACTTGTTTTTATTCACCCAATCAATATTGCCTAAAGTATTTTTGATGCTATCTCCAAACCAGAACAGATCAAAAATTACAGCATCGAAAGGAACTTTTTCTGCGCGCATTTTAGCTGCAATTTCTTTGGTTTGCTTTTCGCTCGTGTAACCAAAGCGGCTCATGAAATTTCCCATTGCCCATTTAGGTGGTATGGGTTGAACCCCAGTTAGCTTTTGATAAGAAGTTAAGATTTCTTGATAACTATCCCCCCCGATTACATAAACAGTAAGTTCACCGCTTGAAAAACCAACTTCAAAAACGGATGGATTTGTTTTACCAATATCGGCATAGCCCTTTGACCCATTATCAAAAAATACTGCATAGCCTTTAGAAGATGTAAAGAAAGGAACGGAAAAATTTAAATTGTCTGCGCCCTCGCTATAACCATACCATGGATTATTGTACAAATTAAAACGGTAACCTCTTCTATTCAATGGCAAAGCTCTTTCTCCACCCCCCATAGATCATTTCTCCCTCCTGCAAATTAATTCTAAAGCCCCGGAAACCTTTTGATTCTGGAAGTATTGAAATTAAGAATGATACCCCTCCAATATCTGATAACATTATTTTTTCTTCCTCATTATTTTTAATTACCCGTTTGTATGGCTCCCCAATTGGATTTACAATCACTGCATTTGTAATCTTCTCGCTTTTTTGATACCCAGTAGGTAGATACGTTATTTTATGAATATTGGGCAGGTCAGAGTGATTAACACTTACCATACTTACATAAAAGATTCCTTTTTGTGTTTCCGTATTTTTTGATGGAACTTTGATCTCGATCTGAGCAGAAATAATATTTGTAAAGAAAAGAACGCAAAACAGAAAATTAAATAAGGATTTCATACTTACCATTTGAGATCAATAATGAGTTCAAATTTAGCATTTAAAAACATGAATCAACAAAGCTTTACAATAACTGGCAACATCGTAGACATACTCAATAAATCTATTTATGAAGCCATAATAGAAGTGGTTGATGGAAAAATTAATACCATTGTTCCAACAAGGAATACCGGAAAACCTACACACAATTTTATTCTGCCAGGTTTTATAGACAGTCATGTGCATATAGAAAGCAGTATGCTTATTCCCAGTGAATTTGCTCGACTAGCCGTTGTTCATGGAACCGTTGCCACAGTGAGCGATCCACACGAGATTGCCAACGTGTGTGGTATGGAGGGCGTTGAATTTATGATCAACAATGGAAAGAAAGTTCCATTCAAATTTAATTTTGGGGCTCCCAGTTGTGTGCCCGCCACCATCTTTGAAACAGCAGGTGCATCATTAAATGCAGCAGATGTAAAAAAACTTTTAGAGAAAGACGAGATCAAATACCTCAGCGAAATGATGAATTTTCCGGGTGTATTATTTAAAGATCCAGAAGTAATGCAAAAACTTCGTTATGCGCATGCTTTAGGTAAACCGATCGACGGACATGCGCCCGGATTAAGAGGCGAAACCGCTAAGACCTATATTGAAGCAGGCATCAGCACCGACCATGAATGCTTCACTGCAGAAGAAGCACTCGATAAACTCGAGTACGGTATGAAAATTATAATTCGCGAAGGGAGTGCCGCCAAGAATTTTGAAGCGCTCATCGAATTATTAGAAGATTATCCGAACATGATTTTATTTTGTAGCGATGATAAACACCCAGATAGTTTAGAAGCGGGTCATATTAACCAACTCTGTGCTCGTGCCATTGCAAAAGGCATCGATCTGTTTTCAGTTTTAAGGGCAGCATGTGTGAACCCTGTTCTACATTATAAACTTGATGTTGGTTTATTATACGAAGGTGATGATGCAGATTTTATTGTGACCGATTCCTTAACAGATTTTATCATCAACAAAACGTATATCAAAGGAGAATTAGTTGCAGAAAATGGAAAGAGCTTTATCCAATCAGTTGTGGAAGAACCCATCAACCAATTTGTTTGTGATAAAATAAGTGCTAAGGATCTATTTATTTCTGTAGGGACTTATCCAACCAGCAATGGAAATATTGCTGTGATGGAAGCACTGGATGGACAACTCATTACCAATAAACTATGGCTTGAACCCACCATCGAAAATAATCATTACATCTGCAACACTTCGAAAGATCAATTAAAAATGGTGGTAGTAAACAGATACCATACTGCTCCGATCGCAAAATGTTTTATCAAAAATTTTGGTTTCAAAAAAGGTGCAATTGCATCTTCAGTAGCGCATGATAGTCATAATATTGTTGCAGTGGGCACTGATGATGAAAGTATTGCTCAAGCCATTAATTTAGTAATTGAAGAAAGAGGTGGTGTGAGTTGTGTAAATGGTCAAAAAGAAAGGATACTTGGATTGCCAGTTGCTGGTTTAATGAGTGCAAAAGATGGCTATGAAGTAGCCGCAGCCTATACAGCTATCGATGCTATGGCAAAGGAGCTAGGAAGCAAGTTGCAAGCACCTTTCATGACTTTAAGCTTTATGGCATTACTAGTGATCCCTCATCTAAAACTGAGTGATAAAGGATTATTCGATGGTGATAGTTTTTCTTTTTTACCAATTGAGTAATCAGGCTTCCTGCCCTATCCATACAGCACCACCAATGCTACTTCTGGCAGCACCAGTAACACTATTCATAACCGTATTTTCTTCGCGCCAACGAAGTACGCCTAATAATGCCATCACGATGGCTTCTTTAAAATCTATTAATTGTTTATTGGGCACTGTTACTTCTACACCGTAACCACTAATTAAAGTGTCAATCCTTTTCACTAAAAATGTATTGTGTGCCCCGCCTCCTGTCATTAATAATTTTGAATTTGAAATAGGTTTCTCTCTATGTAAAAAATTTATTGCATATCCTATTTGCATGGCAATGTGTTCGGTATACGTTCTAAGCGCATCTGGAATGGTAAGGGTAGCATTTTTAATTAGGGGCAAGACTAAATCAGTACCGAAATAATTGGCAAGCGACTTTGGATATTTCAGTTGATAGTACTCCAAATTATTGAGTGCCGTTAAGAGCTCGGTATTTACTTTACCAGATGATGCAGTGTCTCCACCTGCATCGTATTCCATCCCCAATTCATGACACAATAAATTCAATACCCGATTAGCGGAACAGATATCAAAAGCAACTGGTGCTTCCATTCTATTCGCAGAAACATTAGCGATACCACCAAGATTCAATAGGTAATCATATTCTGCCCACAATAATTTTTCACCCATTGGTACAATCGGTGCACCCTGTCCACCCAACGCCACATCCATGGCTCTTAAATCACTCACCACATTAATTCCTGTAACCGCAGCAATAGTAGCCCCATCGCCTAATTGGCCCGTCACGCCTAAAGATGGTGCATGAAAACTGGTATGCCCATGAGAAGCGATGATTTGAACTCGATGTTGCAAACCAAATTCCTCAATAAATCGAATTACTTGCTCTCCCACATATTTTCCATAATTACTATGCAATATCAAATATTCGTAGGCCGATAAATGAACCGCATTTCTTAATCGTTCCGCCCACTCCTTGTTATACGCATAACAAGCACTTGCCTGAATACGATAGGTCCATTTACCCCCAATTTCCTCCAACTCGGTAAATACCAGGTCCAAACCGTCTAAACTGCTCCCGCTCATAAGTCCAATTGCGCTATAAAACATAAATTTCCTATTACAGTGGTTTGATTTTAGTTTTGACAACTCGAAATTAACTGCAATTATCTAAATGCTATGATAGTAAATCTAAGTGAACAACATAGCCTAGTTAGTAACTGGGTGTCTGAATTAAGGGATGTGAACATGCAAACGGACCGTATGCGTTTCCGCAGAAATCTTGAACGTATCGGTGAAATCGCCGCTTACGAAATTAGTAAGGAGCTTGCCTGGAAAACGGTTGAAATACCTACTCCTCTTGGCATTCACGAGAGTAAAGTACTGGAAGAGCAGCCTGTTTTAGCTACCATTCTAAGAGCAGGGGTGCCCTTGCATCATGGGATGATGAATTACTTCGACAAAGCCGACCATGCATTTATATCAGCCTATAGAAAACATCATCGGGATGGCACTTTCGAGATAAGTCTTCAGTACATTAGTAGCCCAACTTTGGAAGACCGGGTAGTTATTATCAGTGATCCTATGCTGGCAACAGGAGCTTCATTGGTCAAAACCATTCAATATATCAAAAGAGAAGGCAACCCAAAGCAAATTTTTATAGTATCGGCCATTGCCTGTACTGTGGGGATTGAGTTTATACACCGTGAAGCGGGTAATAATATCAAAATCTGGTGTGGAGATATCGATGATGAAATTACTGCAAAAGGCTATATTGTTCCAGGTTTAGGCGATGCTGGTGATTTGGCTTTTGGCATCAAGGTGCAATCTTAGTTTGTGAAATTGATGGATTATAAAAGTTAATTCAGACCTAATATTTATATCATTTTGGGCTTGTAAACTGCTTTCTCTTAAATTAGAGTTACTGATGAGGAAAATAAAATTCATTTTATTAATTGGAAGCATGTTTTTGCTGGGCAAATCCTCAGCACAAGATCCGCATTTCTCACAATTTTTTTCTTCTCCACTCACTTTAAATCCGGCTTTTACGGGTAAGTTCGATGGAGTTTTCCGTGTAATGGGCAACTACAGAAATCAATGGCCTACAATTAATAATGCATTTACCACTGCCACTGTTGCAGCAGATTTTCATGTATTTAATAAAGTGATTGCATCTAATGATACCTGGGGTGTTGGATTTGTGGGATATAACGATAATAGTGCCAATGGCGCAGTTAAATTCAATTACGGATCTTTTTCAACTGCCTATCACAAAGGTTTAGATGAAGAGGGTAATCATCAAATTGGTATTGGATTTCAAGCCACTTATGCCAATATGCTCATTAATACCGCTCAATTAAAATTTGAAGATCAATTAACGAGTGCAGGTTTTACTGGAATTACTTCAGAGGTTTTTAATAATTCAACGCTGAAAACAAATTATCTCGATCTTAATGCAGGCTTCCTGTATAATGGAAGCACCAGTGATAGAAATAATTTCTATTTTGGTTTGAGTTTGTATCATATTAACCGTCCTAAACAAGAATTCACAGGAGCAGTTTATAATTTAAATCCAAGAGCCACTATGAGTGCTGGAGGATACTTTCCAGTTAGTCCGAATGGCATTTTACATGTGAGTGGATTACAAATGTTTCAAGGCGGTGCCAGTGAAACTATGATTGGCGGAGCCTATCAATTTATTGCTGACCCAGCAGCATATAAACCCACGAGTATTTATGCAGGAGCTTGGGTACGTTTGAGTGATGCGATAGTTCCTTATCTGGGTATGGAATACGATGACTTTCGATTGGGGGTTAGCTACGATTATAATACATCCTCATTAAAAACTGCCTCACTAAACAGGGGGGGCATTGAGATTTCATTGATCTATATTAATCGTCCTTCTTCTGATAAGCCTGTGAATTGTCCGAAATTTTAATTCTTCCAGTTCATTAAATTTCTAATTTCTTTTGTGATCTCTTTTGATTTAAGCCAAGGCTCTCCTTTTTTCCAATGATGTAAAAAACGGTACAAATTAGAATTCCAGGTGATCACCCAGTTATGTTCACTCTCGCTAAAAATAAATAAAGGCTTTCCACTTCTTACATCATCCATCTTCAATTCTTTTTCTGACACAGAAGTAATATTAACTTTTAATGAATCTTTCAATTTTTGCATGATCAGGTTTGTATTCTCAAATGTTCCACCATCTTTGGTATAAATTTGAATGAATCGATGCTGCCTACTCTCAGCAATCCATTTTAGATAAGCATCATTGCCGCCATACATGGCATCAAACAAAAGCAGTTCATCAATTTTATTGTACTGAATAATTTTACTGATTACTCTATATGCACCGCTATGCCCCGCCAAAGTAATACTACAATCATTGAAACTGTATGTTTTATTGTTAGGAAGTGCATTGATGGCTACTAATTGTTTTAAAAAGTCATTAATGAAAAGTGCAAACATTTCAGGCCTTTCTAATTTTCCACCATAACTATCCGGTGCATTTTTGGGACCTTCTGGAAAAATAAAAATAGCATTTCGGCCTGCACTACTAAACTGTTCGGTTAAACCAAACCCGCCTGCACTATCTATATTATTATACCAGCCGTGGAACCAAACAAATAGTTCTATAGGTTTTTTAGATGTAAAAGTGGCGGGAATCAGTACTTGTACAGAACTATCATCATAATGATCTTTATAAGTGAAATGCATGCCTTCATAATCATGCCCATTCATACGCGCTGAATCTGGAAATGGCGCATACTTAGAATGATAGGTGAAAAATTTTTCTTGCGGCCCTTTTCCTATTGCTGAGATAATAATAATCGATTCTTTTTGTGCAATTGCTTGCATTATAAAAAAACAACAAAGTATCGACCCTATTATTGTTTTGAATTGTATCATATTTAAAATTATCTATTTAATACCCATTTGCAAAGTTCCATTTATCTCTTAGTTAAACTTAATCAATTATCTTAGTACAAATTTTTCCCCTTGCTGAAAGACATCATTATTGCCATACAAGCCTATTTTCTGGCTCACCGCTTTATTAAAAAGCATAAGCTTTGGAAATGGATCCTTATCCCTGGCATTATCTATACTGTGCTTTTTGTGATTGGAATGTATTATTTCATGCACACTTCCAGTCAGTTCATAGAATGGTTGAGTTTAAAGACAGGATTAAAAAATTGGCTTGATACCCTCAGTGGTTTCTTGGGATTCATTTTTACAATGGGCAGCTTACTATTATGGCTCATCCTATTATTATTTTATTTCTCGCTTTTCAAATATTTGTTCCTCATTATTGGCTCGCCTGTATTTGCTTATTTGAGTGAAAAAACAGAAGCCATCATTGAGGGAAAAGATATCCCATTTAACTTTAAACAGCTTTTAAAAGACATTATTAGAGGTATCAAACTCTCTGCCCGTAATAGTCTTTGGCAAACTGTTTATACATTGTCAATTTTGCTTTTAAGTTTAATACCAGTGCTAGGTTGGCTCACCCCTGCTTTGGCTGTTTTGATAGAATGTTATTATTATGGTTTTTCGATGCTAGATTATAGTATGGAGCGGCATAAAAAAACACCTGCAGAAAGTATTTATTATGTAGCCAGCCATAAAGGATTAGCTATCGGCAATGGTCTTGTTTTTTACCTACTTCATTTTTTGCCCATCATTGGTTGGATCTTGGCACCTGCCTATGCAGTAGTTGCAGCCACTTTAAGCATGTACCCTTTAAAGCAATCAGAAAAATAAAATGGCAATAGGAAAAGTATATTTAATTCCCACGGTTCTTTATGAAGATAGTTTGGAAACGATTCCAGCTTATATTTTGGATGCCATAAAAGATTGTCAGGTATTTTTTGTAGAAAACGAAAAAACAACCCGAAGATTCTTTAAAAAGCTTTGGAAAGAAATGGTAATTGATGACTATACCTGGTTTGCCATACACAAAGCTGAAGAATCAGTAAAACAGGATTTTATACTTCAAGTCAAATCGGGAAAAAATATAGGTATTGTTAGTGAAGCAGGTTGCCCTGGTGTGGCAGATCCTGGACAGCACTTAATATCCGCTGCCCAACAAGCAGGCATTCAAATAAAACCCTTGGTGGGACCCAGCTCTATATTACTTGCGCTTATGGCAAGTGGTATGAATGGTCAATGCTTTCAATTTCATGGTTATATTCCCATCGATTCTTTGGAACGAAAAAATAAAATAAAAGAATTAGAGAACGATTCGATCAGAAGAAATTGTACCCAGATCTTTATCGAAACACCTTATCGAAATAATTCTTTGGTGAAAGACATTTTATCAAATTGTAAGGAAACCACACAGTTTTGTATGGCAGTTGATATTACTGGTCCAACTGAAAGCATCCAAACAAAAACCATCCGAAACTGGAATCAACACATTCCCGACATACATAAACGATTAGCGATATTTTTATTGCACGCAGAGTGAAATGTAAAAAGTAAAGATAAAAAAGTAGTATTAAAAAAATCCCCTCCATCGCATGCGATGGAGGGGTGGCTGGAGCTACTGAGCGAACAGTCGGGGTGGTTACTCTCTTAAGATAATTATCTCAAAGAGTCTTATTTCGGCTTAATTTCCATCTGAATATTTGCACTTTGTACATTGTAAATACTATCTACAATATAGCTTTCCGTTCCGCGCCATGGAAGGCTTCCAAAATATCTTTTATAATGAAGTTCCACTTCTTTTCCTGCATTCTCTAAAAGGGCTTTGGCAACAGATTCTTTTGTTACACTAAATTCGAAATAGTTGCTCTCTACATTTACTTTAAAACCACTTTGAATAATTTTTCCTTCATATGTTTTAAAGAGAATTCCCTTTTGCTGAAAAGTGTTCAATTGTCCGGCTTTGGTTCCTTCTGCATACACAAAATAAAAACGCCAGTAGAAAAAAGCAATGAGTGCTACAATTAGAACCGTTACAAAACTCCAAAGTATTTTTTTCATATCCCTATTTTAAAGTCCTTTCTGATCAACAAGATAAATTAATCCAGCCATATTTACTGCTCCCAAAAGTAACTCACGCTTATGAACGTTTTCAAAAACGTCGCTTCTTGCATGATGCAAATCAAAATAGCGTTGAGGATCTGGAATAAAACCAGACATAGGTGTACCAAATGCACTGCCTAGAGGACCAATATCGGCACCACCGCCCCCATCAATCATTCTATCCGTTCCATAAGGTCTTAATAATGGCAACCAGCTTTGCACTTTTGCTAACTTTTCTTTGTCTTTAATAGTAAAGCCGAAGCCTCTTGGAGTAAAACCACCTTCGTCACTTTCCAAAGCAAAAATGTGCTTTTCATTATTTGTCTTTGCTTTTTCTGCATATTTCAATCCACCGCGTAAACCATTTTCTTCATTGGCAAATAATACAAAATGAATGGTGTGTTTGGGTTGGTAGCCAATTGCTTTCATGGCTCTCAGAATTTCAATGGTGTGTACAATACCAGCACCATCATCATGTGCGCCTTCATTCACATCCCAGCTATCTAAATGTCCTCCGATTGTAATGATCTCATCTGGAAATTCTGTTCCTTTTAAAACACCAATAATATTATGTCCTGCGGTGTCTGGAAGAAACTTTCCGTTTGTTTGTAAAGAAACTTTGAAACCAGTTTTAATACTCCACAAATAATCAGCGTCTCTTGGCCCCACTGCTACAGCAGGAATCTTAGGGATACTATCTGTATAAGCCATAGCACCAGTATGCGGGTCATTGGCAGTAGATTCGGTTAATGATCGAATCATCACCGCAACAGCACCATATTTAGCAGCCCTACTTGGTCCTGATCTTCTATACATTCCTACTTCACCATAAGAAACAAAGGGCATTACATTGGTTGGATTAAACCCATAATTATAATACACAATTTTCCCTTTTACTTCGTCTTTTCTTCTTTCCAATTCTGCAAAATCGGCTACCATTAATACATCTGCAGTGATTGTTTTTCCATTACTGCCCATTGAATTACCCAGGGCTAATACATCTAATGCATGAGCTGTTTTCTTTTTATCTAACTCTGTAATCACTGCTTTATCTTTCCCACCACGAACCCAATGTGGCAACATACATTCCTGCAAGATTACTTCATCAGCACCAGCATGTTCCAAAGCATTTTTACCCCAAAGTTCGGCTTTCGCAAACTGTGGAGATCCTGCCAAACGACCACCTACTTGTTTTGTTAACTGATACAAAAGGTCGTATGCAGTACCATTTCTCAGGATTTCGTCTGAAAACTTTTTTATCATCACAGAATCTTTATTCTGTGCAAAAACCATTATGGGCAATAAGGCGAGTACTGCGATCAATCTTTTCATCAGCTTTTAGTTTAGAGATAAAGTTAACCAATTGTTGTGTTTGAACAATATAGTATGAACGGCGTTTTATAAACGGATAAATAATTGTTACTTGCATTCGAATGAAAGGCAATTTGCCCCTTATTGAAAAAAATCAGAATCATGCGCATAGGTATTGTTTGCTATCCCACTTTTGGTGGTAGTGGCGTTTTGGCTACAGAGCTGGGTAAGGCACTTGCAGACGAAGGTCATGAAGTACATTTTATTACTTACCAGCAACCCGTCCGACTCAATGTTTTCAACGCCAATATTTTTTACCACGAAGTAAGGGTACCAACTTATCCATTATTCGATTACCCACCCTATGAAGTGGCATTAGCCAGCACGATGGTGGATGTAATTATGAACCATGATCTTGATTTATTACATGTTCACTATGCCATACCGCATGCATCAGCTGCCTATATGGCCAAGCAAATCGTGAAACAGAAAACAGGAAGAAGCATTCCGGTGATTACCACCTTACACGGAACGGATATTACTTTGGTAGGTAAGGATAAAATGTACGAACCTGTGGTTACATTCTCTATCAATGAAAGTGATGCTATCACAGCAGTATCTGAAAACCTAAGAGAAGAAACATTTAAGAACTTTGCCATTACAAAAGAAATAGATGTGATCTACAATTTTGTAGATGTTACTCGTTTCAACAAAAAACCAATTGATGCTTTTAGAAAAGTAATTGCACCACATGGTGAAAAAATATTGATGCACGCTTCCAACTTTAGAAAAGTAAAACGTATCGATGATGTGATCAGCATTTTTGGAAATGTGCGCAAAGCCATGCCAGCAAAATTATTGATGGTGGGCGATGGACCAGAACGTCATGCTGCCGAAGAACAGGCCCGTGCTTTAGGGATTGAGGAAGATATTCGTTTTCTTGGTAAACAAGAACAAATGGAAGATATACTTGCCGTAAGCGACATGTTTTTACTCCCTTCCGAATACGAGAGTTTTGGTTTAGCAGCCCTGGAAGCCATGGCAGCAAGGGCGGTTGTAATCAGTACTAATGCTGGTGGTTTATCAGAGATTAATATTCAAGGTGTAACTGGCTTTATGGCCAATGTAGGAGATACAGAATCTATGAGCCATTTTGCTATTGAATTACTTCGCGACGAAGAAAGATTAGCAAAAATGAAAGAAGCGGCTTACGATCAGGCTTGCCTTTTTGATATCAGTAAGATCATTCCAGTATACGAAAAATTATATAGTCGTTTTTGCAGGATGCAAATTTCTTAGTTCCATAAAAGAGGATGGAAAACAATAAACTCTGCTATTTTGCTGGTGAAAAATTATACCTACTTAATATTAGATCCTAGGACTTTGTAACTCACATTTTCTGCAATTGCATAACTAAGAAGGATTATATCGTTTGGGCTAATACCCCCTTCTTCAAATAATCAACAGTTTTGTAAAGAATTTCAAAAAAACTAAAAATAAATTTTGTAACTAAATAATTAGTCTTAATTTAGACTAAATAATTAGTTACAATGAAGAAGCTTACTCAGGCTGAAGAGCAGATCATGCATGTGCTTTGGTCACTTAATAAAGGTGGCTTTTTAAAAGAGATCCTCGAAAATCTGCAGGACCAGAAAGCCCACCACAACACTATTGCCACGCTTTTGAAGATCTTAGTAGAAAAAGGATTTGTGGGCATACAAAACCCTAACCGCAATAATTTCTACTACCCTATAGTAACCAAAGAACAATATTCCGAACAACGCATAGCTGGCTTGGCGGAAAACTATTTTGAAGGTTCTTATTCGAATGTAATTTCTTTTTTGGTCGACAAAAAAAAAATGTCCATCCAAGACCTGGAACTTTTATTAAAACAACTTAAAAAGAAATCAAATGACTAGTCAAGACTTTCTTTTATACGTTTTAAAGCTCAGTTTGCTATCTGGCATTTTTGTTGGCTATTATTGGGCTGCATTAAGAAATAAGCGGTTCCATTATTTCAATCGATTTTATCTTTTGGCTTCCATCGTTTTAAGTTTACTTGTTCCTATTCTTCGATTTGATTGGTTTACCAATGAGAAACCTATATTCATGGGTTCAGGCGAATCAATCAATTTAATAATAAGTTCCACAAATCAAGTTTCGCGTAGCATCGGCATTGGCGAAATCAGTTTAATATCTATACTACTGATCAGTTTCATGCTAATCTCGACCATCGGATATAATATTTACAAGATCTATAGAATTAAGGAACAATCGCAGATCACAAAACTGGAGGGATTTGATTTAATGTACACTGATGAAGACGCTGCACCATTCTCATTCTTAGATAATATGTTCTGGAAAAGATCTATTTCCATTGATGATGAGGGTGGCAAACAAATCTTTAAACATGAATTAACACATATCCAACAAAAGCATACCTGGGATAGATTATTTGCACAATTATGTTGTTCTATATTTTGGATGAATCCTTTCTATTGGCTGATTCAAAAAGAATTAGAAACAATCCACGAATTCATTGCAGACGAAGCAGCTGTTGCCAATCGGGATATTGAAAGTTTTGCAAAAATGTTATTACAGGCTCACTACGGAAATCACTTCTTTGAAACTAAACATAGCTTTTTTTATTCATCAATTAAAAGGAGGCTTACTATGTTGACAACAACAAACAACACCAGGTTCAGTTATTTACGAAGGGTAATGCTATTACCCATTTTACTCATTAGCATTTCCATTTTTTCTGTTCGAGTCCATGCAAAAGAAAAAATAGAAAAAAAGATGAGCGCAATTTCTGAAAGTATTTTTCATGAGAAAATTGACACCTCGAAACCACAGATACTTCAGAGAATGCCGTCAGCTTTAAATGACATTTACGGAGGGACAAATAAATTAGTGATCCTTGATGGCATAGAGGTTAACAAGTCAAAACTGTCCTACGTAAATAATCCAAATGAAATAAACAGTTATGAAATCTCTTTTTTATCCCCTCAAGAAGCAACAAAAAAATATGGCGATAAAGGTAAACATGGAGCCATTGAAATAACTAAAGGGAAATCAGTTGTGAAAAAGAAAGACGACAATGACAAAATATTTACTGTAGCGCAAGAGCCCGCAAGTTTTAAAGGGGGACAAACTGAATGGCAGAAATATTTAGAACAAAATCTTAACCGCAATAAACCAGTAAACAAAGGTGCACCACCGGGAAATTATAGAGTGAATTTAAGTTTCATTGTTGACCAGGAAGGAGATATTAAAGATGTTGTAGCAGAAAATAACCCTGGCTACTTTACAAAAGATGAAGCTATTCGTGTGATGCTATCAAGTCCGAAATGGATTCCAGCCAAACAAAATGGACAAGCTGTTGTTTCACAAAATAAAAAATCAATCACTTTTGTAGTGTCTGAAGAATAGCGTTGTTTAGTTTCTATATAGGGCCTCCGCAATTGCGGGGGTCTTATTTCATCACTTCTTCGATACTCTTCAAAATTATCGAACACATTTCTCTGAGTTCTGTTTTTGTAATAATCAATGGAGGTGCTATGCGCAAACGATCTGGTGCGAATAAAAACCAATCGGTGATCAATCCATTCTTCACACACTGATGCACAATAGTTTGATTCAATTCAGGTGTAGCAAATTGTAAAGACATCCATAAGCCTGCAGTTCTAGTGGATACGATGGATGGATGTTTGATCAGATCAATCAGTATTTTTTCTTTCTCAAAAACCGTATCCATATATTTTCCGTCCAATAAAACTTCTAAGGCCGCTTTACCGGCAGCACAGGAAACAGGATGGCCTCCGAATGTGGTGATATGGCCCAATACCGGGTTGGAAGTTAGGGTCGACATCAATCTTTTATCAGCAATAAAAGCGCCCAATGGCATACCGCCACCCAGGGCTTTTCCTAATAATAAAATATCCGGAACAACATCATACTGTTCAAATGCAAATAAAGAACCCGTTCTTCCAAAGCCTGCCTGAATTTCATCAAAGATCAATAACACGCAATGCTCATCACATTTATTTCTTAATGCTTCTAACCATTCCTTTTTAGGTTTGATGATACCACTTTCTGCTTGTACGGTTTCTATTAATACACAAGCCGTATTTTTATCAATAGCTTCTATGGCAGACTGCTCATTAAAATCAACATGACAAATATCTGGCAACAAAGGCCTGAACGCATTTCGCCAATACTCATCTCCCATCACACTTAATGCACCTTGGGTACTTCCATGATATGCATCATTACAAGCAATGATCTTTGATTTACCAGTTACCCTTTTTGCCAACTTCATCGCACCTTCGGTGGCTTCTGCACCACTATTGGTGAAGAACACACAGTTTAAAGAAGCGGGTAATTGATCGGTTAAATATTTCGAGTAAGTGGTTTGTGGGGTTTCAATGAATTCTCCATACACAATCAGATGCATGTATTCAGCGGCCTGGTCTTGTACAGCTTTCACCACTTTTGGGTTACTATGCCCAATATTACACACACTAAAACCCGAGATCATGTCCAAATAAATCTTCCCTTCTACATCCCATATATGAATACCCGCGGCTTTCACCATCTCAATACCAATGGGTTGTGTAGAAGTTTGTGCTACATGATTCAAGAATAATTGTCGATTCGATTGCATAAATTCAAGTAAAATTACAAAGTTCGCAAATTAGCTACGTAAAAAGCTTTGCATGTTTTAGCTTTGTAAGATAAACGAATCTATATGGCGCTTATTCTTCCAGTACAAGGTAAATCTCCAGAGTTTGGAAATAACTGTTTTGTAGCACCCAATGCTACGATTGTGGGTGATGTAGTAATGGGCGATGAATGCAGTATCTGGTTCAACGCAGTAATTCGTGGCGATGTAAACTTTATCAAAATTGGCAATAAGGTAAATATTCAGGATGGTGCCATTATCCATTGTACCTATCAAAAGCATCCTACCCATATTGGCAACAATGTTTCCATTGGTCATAATGCCATGGTACATGGATGCACTATACATGATAATGTTTTAATTGGTATGGGCTCGATTGTGATGGACGAATGTGTGGTGCATAGCAATGCCATCATTGCTGCTGGAGCCGTAGTTTTAGAAGGAACCATCGTAGAAGCTGGAAGTATTTACGCCGGCGTACCTGCAAAAAAAGTAAAAGAAGTTTCTCAGGATTTAATTCATGGAGAAATTAATAGGATCTCTAATAATTATGTGAAATATGCCTCCTGGTTTGAAGACAATAATGAAGCTCCAAAAAAATAAACGACCCATGAGAAACTTAATGCTAGTTATTTGTGTATTGACCTTCAGTTCTTGCGGCCTATTCCGTCATAACAGTTCCAAAGACATGAATGGCCTTTCCTGCAATGGATTACACGGTAGAAATACTGGGGCTGAAAAATTATTATCTGATGATAATTTGGCGAAGAAAATGCCAAAATATAAAATGGATAAAATTAATAATTAATCTCTTCCATCTTCTCAAGTATGGTACAATAACTCACGTATCTTTCTATCGATACCTCCCCACTATTTACTGCAGCCTTAATGGCGCAACCCGGTTCATTAATGTGCATACAATTATTGAACTGACATTTATTTATCAGGTCGCGCATTTCAGGAAAATAATGTGAGAGTTCTTGCTTAGGTACATCTACAATCCCAAATTCACGCAAACCAGGTGTATCAATAATTTTTCCGCCAAAATCCAGATCAAACATTTCAGCAAATGTAGTGGTATGCATTCCCTTTCCACTCCACCCACTCACTTCAGCAGTGCGTAAATTAAAATCTGGAAATACGGCATTAATAAAAGTTGATTTGCCTACCCCGCTATGTCCGCTCAACAAACTGGTTTTATTTTTTAGCAAGGCTTTAATTTCGTCAACACCAGTATTTTGCTGTACACTTGTTAGAATTACTTTATACCCGATTGCCTCATACACAGTTTTCAATTCTCCAAATATGACCATTTCTTTAGCCCGATAAATATCTGCTTTATTAAAAACAATTACAGCCGGAATATGATACGATTCGCAGGCCACCAAAAAACGATCAATAAATCCCTGTGATGTTTTTGGATCTCTTAAAGTGGCAAATAAAACGCACTGATCTAAATTACTTGCCACAATATGATGCATCCTTTTATTATGCGGAGATATTCTTGCTACATAGTTTTTTCTAGCATAAATCTCATGAATCATAGCCGATTCTTCTTCCACATCCTCTATATCCATCTCTACTTCATCACCAACGGCAATGGGATTGGTAGAGCTAATATTATCGATCTTAAAGATGCCCTTAATACGAGCATTAAAGGTTTTCCCTTCTGCGTTTTTAGCGATGTACCAACTGCCCGTAGATTTATAGATCAAAGCTCTCATTAATAACAAAGATAGTAAGCCACCCTTCCCCTGCCAATAAAATAGCAGGCGGCTTTTGCCTAGATTTTGATAAATATTAACCATCCGCCAACAGTAAAGCCCTTAACTGCTGGTTTCTACCCATTAAAATTTAATAGGATTAGGTATTATAAACGCAAAGTGTTTTTAGGTAGTTGTAAGGATGTGGAATTTGATGAATCATTCTTTGTAAAACATCATTGAATAATCCCTTCCTTCTGTTTCTTCTGTTGAACCTGTATTCATATT
>JANYEA010000140.1 GCA_025363385.1 Bacteroidota bacterium
CGATGATATTACCAGAGGTAGCAGGCTGACCGCCGTAAATTTTAACGCCTAAACGTTTTGAGTGTGAATCACGGCCGTTCTTTACACTACCTTCACCTTTTTTGTGTGCCATAAAATACTTTTTTAAATTTTTTGATTTTGTTTCTCAACAGGCTATTGAATTTGCACTCAAGTATCCTGTTAAAGAATACCTTCTTAAAATTTAAGCGATGCTTTCAATTTTAATTCTGGTATAATGGGTTCTGTGACCATGCTTCTTGCGGAAGCCCTTTCTTCTTTTCATTTTAAAGGCGATCACTTTTTCACCCTGCACAAGTGCACTGATGATTTCTGCTTTCACAGTAGCTTTTACATCACTACCTACTGAGATCGTTCCGCTGTTGTCTATCAACAATACGTCACTAAACTCAACCTTGTCACCGGTATTACCTTGCAGGTGAGGAACGTACAAACTTTGACCTGCTTGTACTTTAAATTGTTGACCTGCGATTTTTACAACTGCTAACATAGCTTTCCAAAATTAGGACGGCAAAGGTAGGGATTTGCCTTTAATTTGTGCAAACAATTTGTAAATTTATTTCCCTTTTTTTATCAATGGATGTGGAAATATCTATAATTAGTATAAAATTACCTGTTTATCAGTGCAAAAAGGACTTTCAGCCCCTATTTTTGTCGGGTTAAACGAGTTTTCTAAGCTAATCATATGAACCTTAAATCGCTTTTGGCAAGGCCTTTTGCCAATTATATCTTTCATAAAATCCAGAAATCTGCCCTTACTGCCCTGGAAGATCAAGACGAAATCTTAAAAAGTCTGCTCAAAGTGGGTAAGTTAACAGAATTTGGAAAAGCTCATCAACTTACTGCTGTAAATAGCCATCAGCAGTTCATTCAGGCGGTGCCAATCCGCGATTATGAGCAAATGAAGCCTTATATCGAGCAGATTAAGGAAGGAAAACAGAATGTGCTCTGGAAGGGCAAGCCCATCTATCTGGCAAAAACAAGCGGCACTACCAGTGGGGTTAAGTATATCCCTATAACTAAAGAATCAATACCCAATCATATCAATACCGCCCGAAATGCACTCTTATGTTATATGGGAGAAACCGGAAATACCAGTTTTGCCAATGGGAAAATGATCTTTTTGAGCGGCTCACCCGAGTTGGAACGTGTGGCAGGTATTCCAACTGGTAGGTTAAGCGGCATCGTTAATCACCATATTCCTAGTTACTTGCGCGCTAATCAGTTGCCCAGCTATGAAACGAACTGTATGGAGGATTGGGAAACCAAGTTGGATAGAATTGTGGCCGAGACTTTTCATCAAAACATGACCCTAATTAGTGGGATCCCACCATGGATGCAGATGTATTTCGACAGATTAATTGAAAAAGGCGACAAGAAAATAGCGGAACTCTTCCCCAATTTTAGCATTATGGTGCAGGGGGGCGTTAATTTTGAACCTTATAAAGCCAAGCTTTTCGAAAGCATTGGAAAGAAGATCGATTCCATTGAACTTTTTCCTGCCAGCGAAGGGTTCTTTGCTTATCAGGATAGTCAGCAGGCAGAGGGACTATTATTAAATACAAATAGTGGTATTTTCTATGAATTTATACCTGCAGATCAGATCTTCTCTGAAAATCCTACTCGTTTAAGCCTAAGAGATGTAGCACTTGGGGTAAATTACGTGCTTATTATAAATAGTAATGCGGGCCTTTGGGGGTATAATTTAGGTGATACGGTAAAATTTGTGAGCTTAAATCCTTATCGCTTGGTGGTAACTGGCCGCATCAAACACTTTATATCAGCTTTTGGGGAACACGTAATTGGTGAAGAAGTAGAATCGGCCCTTTTAAAAGCAGCTTCCGAATCAGGCGTTAGTGTTACTGAATTTACTGTGGCACCCATGATTCAGCAGGGAGAGGGAAAAAGCTACCACGAATGGTTCATTGAATTTGAACAGGAACCCACGTCTCTTTCCGAATTTGCTGAAAAGCTCGATCAGCAGTTGCGTCTTAAAAATGTGTATTACGACGATTTGATTGCAGGAAATATACTGGAGAAACTAAAAATTAGTAAAGTTCAACGAAATGGCTTTATCGATTATATGAAGAGTATTGGAAAACTAGGGGGGCAGAATAAGGTTCCCCGTTTAAGTAACGATCGAGCCATTGCAAATGATTTGATCCCTTTTCTTCAGGTCTAAAAGCCTTTCAACGATAATTAAAAAGTTTCCAATGAGATTCACTTATTTTGCAAGAATCTTAGAAGAACGCACAAATCAATTTAATGAAGCAAAAAAGAATAGCCATTTTCGGTTCAACTGGATCCATCGGTACCCAGGCATTGGATGTGATTGCTGCGAATAAAGATCTATTTAGCGCAGAGGTTTTAACAGCTCAAACAAATGATGAATTGCTCATTAAACAGGCTTTAGAGTTTAGTCCGAATATTGTAGTAATCGGCGACGATAGTAAATATGTAAAAGTTAAAGAAGCCTTAGCAGGTACTGATATAAAAGTTTTTGCAGGAGAGAAAGCATTAGAAGAAGTAGCTTCAATGGATTGTTATGATATGATGCTGGCGGCCATTGTGGGATATGCTGGTTTACGTCCTACCATGCAGGCAGTTAATTCGGGCAAAGCCATCGCACTGGCTAATAAAGAAACCCTGGTAGTGGCAGGCGATATAGTGATGCAACAAGCCATGGAAAAGGGAGCAGCCATTATTCCGGTGGATAGTGAGCACTCCGCCATCTTTCAATGCCTGGTAGGCGAATCAAATAATCCCATTACAAAAATTATACTTACGGCAAGTGGTGGTCCTTTCTTTGGAAAGAAACCTAATTTTCTGGTGAATGTAAAACGAGATCATGCTTTGCAACATCCGAACTGGACAATGGGAGCAAAGATCACCATCGATTCAGCCACATTGATGAATAAAGGTTTGGAAATGATTGAAGCCAAGTGGTTATTCAATTTAACACCAGAGCAAATTCAAGTGGTGATTCATCCACAAAGTATTATTCATAGTATGGTTCAATTCGAAGATGGAAGTTTGAAAGCGCAAATGGGATTGCCGGATATGAAATTACCCATTCAATATGCAATGGCATTTCCGAAAAGGATTGCAAACAATTTTCCACGCTACGATTTTAAAAAGCCTCATACACTAAGTTTTGAAGAGCCCGATTTGAAAACTTTTAGAAACTTAGCACTTGCTATTGAAGCATTGAATCAAGCGGGTAATATGCCTTGTATTTTAAATGCAGCCAATGAAATTGCCGTCTATGCATTCTTAAAAAACAGAATTGGATTTCTAGATATGACGGAAGTAGTTGAGCAGACAATGCAAAAAATCAGCTTCATTGAAAAACCTACTTTGTTAGAGTATTTTGAAACAGATGGAGAGGCACGTAACTTCGCCGCTTCTTTAATTCACATGTAGAAGATTATTTTTAAAGTATTCCTAAATAAATTCCCTTAGGGGATTGATAACTATGAATTTATTAGCAATCGATTGGATAAGTATTGGAGTAAAGACCGGACAGTTCATTATGTCGTTCTCCATATTAGTAGTGTTACATGAACTAGGACATTTTATTCCAGCACGAATTTTCAAGTGCCGTGTTGAAAAGTTTTATCTGTTTTTTGATCCTTGGTTCAGTCTTTGGAAAAAGAAGAAAGGCGATACCGAATGGGGTCTGGGATGGATACCTTTTGGGGGATATGTAAAAATCTCTGGAATGATCGATGAGAGTATGGATAAAGAGCAAATGAAATTGCCTCCAGAGCCCTATGAGTTTCGTTCAAAACCGGCCTGGCAAAGACTGATTATTATGATCGGTGGGGTAGTAGTGAATGTGATTTTGGCGATGGTAATTTTTATAGGAATTACCTGGGTTTGGGGTGAGCAATATATGCCTGCTAAGAATTTACAATACGGTGTACATGCAGATTCATTAGCAAAGAGTATTGGTATTATGGATGGCGATAAAATTGTATCCATCGATGGAAAAGAAGTGGAAGACTTTGGCACCATCGTACCTGAGATCATTACTACGGATGCTAAAAAAATGCAGGTAGAAAGAGCGGGTGTAAAAGTGGAGATCAATCTTCCTGATGGCCTCATTAAGAATTTATTCAAAACAAAAAAAGGAAAGGAATTGACTTCTGATTTTGTTACCATGCGTTATCCTGCTATTGTAGATTCGGTAGCAAAAACGGCAGTATTTACAAAAGATAAGTTTCAAAAAGGTGATACACTTATCGCATTCAATAATCATTACTTTCAATATTTTCACGACTATGAAGGGTTGAATAAAGGATTTGCAGATTCGGTTGTTTCCTTTAAAGTGATCAGAGCAAAAGATACGGTGGATGTAAAAGTATTATTAAATAATAAAGGGGCAGTAGGGTTCTTCCGCAAATCACCTTTTGAAATGTTCGGTACGGTAAATAAACAATACTCATTTGCGCAAGCCATACCCTTGGGATTCAATCGTTGTTTTGAAACATTGGATCGCTATATTAATGGCATCAAACAAATCTTCACAGGTAAGGTAAATGCAAGTGAATCATTGGGTAGTGTAATTAGTATCGGTAATACATTCCCTGGTGTTTGGGATTGGCAAAAATTCTGGACATTAACTGCCATTTTTTCAATTATTCTAGCATTCATGAATATTCTTCCCATTCCAGCATTGGATGGTGGACATGCGTTGTTTACCCTATATGAAATGATCACAGGCCGCAAGCCAGGTGATAAGTTTATGGAGTATGCGCAAATGGTGGGAATGGTTTTATTATTAGGACTAATGGCATATGCCTTAGGCTTGGATTTCTGGCGCTTGTTTAAATAGTTTAACAGGTAGCTTTCTTTTGATTGGCTACCTTTGCATATATGGGGTCGTATTGGTTTTGACAGCATATGTCACGGTTGGTGTAAGCATGCAGTGCGTTGGATAATTAGCACTTTAATCTGAATATTCAAAACTCAAATGGCAATACTCAGTATGCCATGGCTGCTTAATCAGAGATTAAGTAACCATTCGGGCCGCGGCTAAGGTTCGCCTGTTACCTCTTGCTGCCGCCGACTTAAACCAAAAGAGGATGCCGTAACAGAAGGCTGTGACTGTTACTTAAGACTATTCAGCTAAGCGTTTTGTTGGTTTGTTTCTTTCCTGCAGAGTGCCTACAATTAATAAGAAAATAAGCATGTAGAAAGCTAATGGTTGCGATGTTTGGACAGGGGTTCGACTCCCCTCGACTCCACAATGCCTTGTAAATATTTATTTACAAGGCATTTTTTTGAATGTTACTGTATTACTTACATTATCAATTGAATAGAAATGTTAATGGAATATATAATCGTCTAGACCATGATTTCTCACTGTGGTCGTCTCCCGGAAAATACTTTGTCATCCAATTAGAAGCATTATAACCCTTTGCAGACATTAAAATATCTACCCTTTTTTGAATTGGGGGATACATGGCATCTAATGTTTTGTCGCCACAATCATAATAAATCTTGTGTGTTTTTGGATTGGGTATTTTTTTATCTAAATAGGCTATAAAAGCATTAGGTATCGGATTGTTTTCTACCGTAAAAGTACCAACCCAGTGTGTAGACATGCAGGCGGCTCCTCCGAAAATTTTAGGGTATTCACAAATCGCATAGATAGAAATCAAAGCTCCTAAACTGCTGCCGGCAATAAATGTATTTTCTCTATTTGTACGAACAGAATATTTCTTATCGATATAAGGCTTTAACTCATTTACAATAAATTTTAAATAGTTGCCCGACTGGGGTTTTAATGGATCCTTTATAAATCCTGCCATTTGTAATTGCAGAGAAGTGGAATCTCTTTCAGCATTCGATAAATTTTCATAAGGTTTTTGAGGAAAATAATCAGTTACCCTTGTTTGTTCATCATTCCAAATTCCGACCACAATAAATTGGCTTAGTTTTTTATTTTTGAATAATTCAGTGGCTACATCATCTACATTCCAGGATTGTTTGTTCCATGAATTTTTCGGATCAAAAAGCATCTTACCGTCATGCATATACAGTACCGCATATTTTGTGCTGTCTGAATAACCTTCTGGTAACCAGATGTCAATATTTCTCGGAGTAACATATTTCGATTGGAATTTTTCAATTCTATCTATTTTACCACTAACAACAGCAGTGGGTTGGCTTTTTACTTGAACAATTACTAATTGAAGCACAATTACCCAAATTATTCTACTATAATTTTTCATGTATTTTATGTTTAATAGTATAGCAGTTTTAAAATTTTGAATGATTAAATAGTTGATAAGGCAATGTTCTTAGTAGTTCGATATAAATGAAAATTAAGTAGAAAAAGCCAACTGATATTCCAGGTTAATAAAATTCTTTGAGTAAGTCCCCTTACTGAAATGGGGCTGGCAATATGAAGAATCAATAATATCAAACTGATCACCCCCCATAATACAGAGATGCTTGCAAATCTTTTTAAATCATTATTTTTCTTAAACGATATTCCCCATGAAATCATGGAAATGCCAAGGTTGAGTAGAGCAATTAATGCTGCAAATCCATGTATTAAGCCAACTGTTGTTTGTGGGAATGCCGGTACATCTGTTGGAAATATGGCTGCTAAAAAAATACCTACACAAAAAACACCAAGTGTTATTTTAGCTGTGCGAGGAGCGCTAACATGCAGCATCAAACCCATTAATAGTAGGGTTGATGCAATGGCGAGTGCAAAAAAAGCAATTGTCATTAGCCAGCTATCCTTGCCTACGGCGTATTCACTTACAAAAGAAGTGAGCATGTTTTTATCGGGTCTTAAAAAATGCAAGAAGATTACGATTGTTACGAAAAGAATTAAACCATATAAGCTAATAAAAGCATTTGTTTTTATTGGTTTCATACAGAATTACTTTGTTAAAATGAGTGACATAAATAAATCAGGGATTCTTAACGCATTGCTTCGATTATTTTTCTATCAAAATAAATGAGATGCGATCCACCCGGCAAAACTCTGCCACCAGGAAGAATGACTATTGGGCCCAATTACGAATGAGGTGGCAATGATGGCCAAAAAAACTGCCAATGGAAATGCAGACCTTTTCTTCAGAATATCAGATATCATCCATCCCAATGCGAATAATGCGATAACGCCGATCATTGCTCCCACGGCGGCAAAGGGCATGCCACAAACAGTAATCAGAAATCGTCCAAGCCCTGGCCCTAAAATCATTAATCCAATACAAGCAAAAAAGCGAAGGTGAAAGGAAGTTTTCTTTTTATAATAAATCCCAAAGCCGTACAGAATACTGATATAAAACATATCTGGTATACCGCTAAAGCCCATTGAGGCCAATGCCTCTGTTTCGCCAATGGTCTTAATATTTCTTAGATAGCCTGCACGAGCCACAAGGAAAAAGGAAAGCAATAATAACGGGAATACAAAATAGGAAGTTTTACCTACCAATCGGTGCCATTCAAGTCTTTTGGTACGTATAAAAATGGGCTGGGCTATTAACATTAAGATCCACGTTAGCATCACTAATCCGTGAAAATGGTGTGCCCAAGTTAACCCATCAAAATTTGGAAATTTAACCAGGTATGTTTTATAAAAACCGGCAATACTGATGAGTAAAAGAAATATAAAAAAGTAAATAAGACGGGTGGTGATACCACTATTTTTTTTTAAAATGTCATGTGATGATTCTGAATGTATCATGCTGTTTTTATTTGGGTTTAAAAATGATGATGTATTTCTTATACATATTCATTAAGACTTTTTCTAGATGAATATTTGGTTAAGCCTGATTAAAATTGCGGGCACCTTTTGGTATTTTGCAACTGTAATGGGTGATGGGTAGTTTTTCTGAGTGAACAGCAGTATTTGCAGTATCTTATATTCAATATGGGTGGTATTTGCCATTCACTCAAAAAAATAGCTATTCACCAAGTGCACGAAGGGTATTTCATAGAATTGGTTATTTTTAAAATTGACAGTCATTTATGCAGCGGATACTTTTCATTACCCTTTTTCTCTTCATTGGTACTATTGAATGTAATGCCCAGGATACCCTTATTTTTAATGGCCAACCCAACTGGAACAAGTCTGTGGATATAGCAGACAACTGTTTTATTTATCAGGAAACAGGAGATACAGCGGCTTCATTTGAAACCATAAAAAAGCAAGTTTTTGTTCCCTATCGAATCGAATGGCGCAAGCAAAAATTTACAAACAGGCCCTTACTGATACAATGGAAAAAATTCACTGTCCGCAACATCTCTAAAACAGATACGGTAAACCTGAGTATTAGTACGGTGCATTATTTTACAAGACTATATGTAGGAAACGATCTGATAGCCAGAAGTGGCGCTTACGAAACCCAGGGATTACTTCGCCCGGGTAGTTCTTCTGCCTATGAACGGGGAAGGCTTCCTGTGATAGTGCCACCTTTAACCACTTCTACTTATTGGCTCCGTACAGAAGACCGGCAGAATCAACTCATTGGGCCAATCATCTTCCTCGAAACAATCTTTACTGGGATGGCTGAAGAAGTAAACAGTGGATTTAATGCCCGGTATCTTTTCCTGATATTGGCAGCTATGGCAGGGTGTTTCTTATTTATCGGCATTTTCGCGGCATACAATTATTACCTGTATCGGAGTAGATCTTTTATCTGGTATATCTGTTATACCATTGCAGCTTTTTTTTCCTGTTTACACTGGATGGATATTCGCCTGGGAATGGCCATGTTCTCTCCATTGCTGCATGATATTATCTTCTCAATATTTCTTTACCTGGTTCCTGTATTGTATAGTTTTTTTGTAGGTAGTATGTTACAATTGCATACCCATTTCAAAAAAGGGTGGTTGCTGGTTAAAATAATCCTGGCAGTATGTATTTTTCAAATGCTGATTGAATTTATTGAAGTACGATTTGAATGGTTTCCATTTAATAAAAATTATTATGGATACTTTTTAAATATTGGTCCTGTTGTACTGCTCAATATTGTTTTATTGATTCTCACTGCAAAAAGTAAAGAACCAGTTAAATGGTTTTTATTTGCGGGTATATTTAGCCTGATGGTTTTATGGTGCCTTCCGGTAATGAATCTCTATATGCCTTCTACAGAAATGAATCCCGAATTATACCTGGTAATTAATTTCCCCATTGTATTTCTAATGTTGGGTTTAGTTATTGAAGCCATATGCTTTTCGTTTGCACTTACTTACCGGAGTAAACTAGTATTACTTGAAAAAAATAAATTGCAGGCAAATTATAGCCTCCAACTTCAATCTGCACTTGAGCAAAGAACCATTGAATTAGAAGCACAATACAAAATAGTAGAAACGCAAAAAATAAAACAGGTAGAAACAGAATTCGAATTTAAAATTGCAGAGACAGAAATGATTGCTTTGCGAGCCCAGATGAATCCACATTTTATTTTCAATTGTCTCAACTCGATCAAGCTATATACACTTGAAAATGATTCGCAAACTGCCTCTGAATATCTGACTAAATTTTCGCAGCTTATTCGATTGGTGCTGGAAAATTCCAGATCAGAAAAAGTAACACTCCAAAAAGAACTGGATACGCTTAAGCTTTATATAGAACTGGAAGCTATGCGTTTTAAAGACAAAGTGCAATATCAAATAAATGTGGTGCCACATATCGACAAACAGTATATTGAAATTCCGCCATTGTTGCTGCAACCCTATGTAGAAAACGCAATCTGGCATGGTCTGATGCACAAAACGGAGGGCGGAAAAATAAGTATTGATATTACGCAGCCTGCAGAATATTTATTGCATATAGAAATTACTGATGACGGGATTGGCCGGGAGATGGCAATGTTGCATAAAAGCAAATCAGCTACCCGTCAAAAATCGTTTGGGTTAAAGATGACCTCCGAAAGACTGGATGCCATTAACCATATTTATAAGACTAAAACGGAAGTAAAAATCATTGACCTCAAGGATACAGATGGCAATGTAGCTGGAACAAAAGTGATCATAGAAATACCCTTATAACATGTAATATGCTAAAAGCTGTTATTATAGATGATGAACCAGATTGTGTTAAATTATTAGCACTACAGCTTAAAATGTATTGCCCGCAAGTGCAGGTAATGGCAGAATGCACTTCTAGCGAAACGGGACTACAGAAAATAAAAGAATTACTTCCAGACATTGTTTTTTTGGATATTGAAATGCCTGTGATGAATGGATTTCAGTTATTGGAAAAGATCGGGAATATCAATTTCAGCCTGGTGTTTGTAACTGCTTACGATCAGTTTGCGGTTAAGGCATTTCGCTTTAATGCATTGGATTATTTATTAAAACCCATCGATGGCAAAGACCTGAAAGTAGCCGTAGAAAAGGCATTGCAGCAAAAGCCGGATTCGGAACAATTGCATTTAGTGAAACAACAAATGCATGGCGGCGAAAAATATTATCCCGATAAAATTGCCTTGCCCTTTCAGAACGGAGTAACATTTACTGAAATGAAAAATGTATTGTATTGCGAAGCAGAAAATAACTATACTCGTTTCCATGTAGTTGGAGGCCAGCAATACCTAGTAAGTAAAACACTGGGTGATATTCAGGAAGTTTTGGAAGAAAGGAATTTTCTAAGGGTACACCGCCAATACCTGGTTAACCTTGATCATATTAAAAAATATGTACGCGGAGATGGTAATTACCTCATCATCAGCAATGATGATAATATACCAGTTGCAAGAAATAAAAAAGATAAGTTGGTGGAAAGATTTGGATGGCTATAAATTCACCTACCATTAAATGATGCTATTCACTTAATTTCAAGTATTAATTTTTACGATGAAAAATGTAAATATCATTATTGCCATAGTCATACTTTCCTTTTCAATTACTTTTTGTAAGAAAACGAATTCATCAACAGCAGTTACTCCTGTAGATACTGTTATACCTGTTGTGCCCACACCTGAAAAAGACATCACCAATAGTTCTGCAGTTGACTATTATGGCCCACTTAAGGTTGCCGGTAATAGAATTACAGGCAAAGCCGATTCTGCAGTACAATTAAGGGGAATGTCTTTTTTCTGGAGTCAGTGGATGGGTAAATACTATAATACGAACGTTGTAAAATGGTTGAAAGACGATTGGTACTGTAATGTAGTTCGTGCTGCCATGGCAGTTGAGGAAGGGGGGTATTTAACAAACCCTGATATGGAAAAGCAAAAAGTTTTGGATGTGGTAGATGCGGCAATTGCAAATGGAGTGTACGTAATTATCGATTGGCACGATCACCATGCTTCCGACCATTTACAGCAGTCTGCAAAATTTTTTGTTGAAATGGCCAAAAAATATGGCGATAAACCCAATGTGATTTACGAGCCTTTTAACGAACCCCTTCAGGTTTCATGGAAGTCAATTGTGAAGCCCTATGATCAAACTATCATTGATTCAATAAGAAAATATGATCCAGATAATTTAATTATTTGTGGCACTCCAACCTGGTCACAGGATGTAGACATTGCTGCAACTGACACCCTTGTAGGATCTAATATTGCCTATACACTTCATTTTTATTCAGGTACGCATAAACAATCCTTAAGAGATAAAGCAAAAGCTGCCCTCGACAAAGGGATTGCATTATTAGTAACAGAATATGGAACCACAGATGCCACAGGTAATGGTGTTGTGAACCAGGATGAGACCAGCCTTTGGTATAAATTTTTGGATACAAATAAAATTTCCTGGTGTAATTGGTCTATTGCTGATAAGAATGAATCTTCTGCTGCACTTTATGCTGGCACACCTGAAATGGGTAATTGGGCAAACAATCAATTAACTACATCAGGTTATTTTGTTCGTCAAGAAATGAAGAGTAAAAACTTGAGATTTAAATAGCGTTATTAATAAACAAGGATTCATTATCTGCTTTTTCTGAAAGCTCTTGAATGGTATTCGTCTGAAACAAATGAATCAATTCCTGTTTGATGGGTTTGTATTGGAAATGTAATGGGCAAGGTTTGGTTTCAGAACATTTCTTTAAACCCAAAATACATTTGTCGAACAACTCATTTTCATTGATCGCTTCCAACACTTTTTTTAGTGGTAATTGCTTGTTGGATTCTGTAATATAAAACCCTCCATTAGGCCCGCGAACAGAATGTATCACACAATTATCTTTAGTTAAGAGTTGTAAAATCTTAGCGGTAAAGGAAGGAGGGGAGTCAATTGCTTTTGCAATCTCCGATAAACTCAATTTCTTTACTACCGAGCTTTTTTGTGCGATATAAATAGTGGCTCTTAAAGCATATTCTGTTGCTTTTGAAAACATGATATTTTTTTTATAAAAAAATGAATACTCAATTTACTAATCATCTGCAATCCACTCAGCAAAAGAGTCCTTTGTTTCAAATAGTTTTATTTGAAGTAGTTTAATATCGGCCGGTAGTTTTGAATTCAATATTTCTTGCATGTACAACAAAATATTTTCAGCGCTTGGTTCTACTTCCCAGATAATTATGTTGTCTTGAATTTGATTGGTAGGATGATCAAGAATAAAAGCTTCCGATAAAAGCAAACTATGATCGAACTTTTCGATGATGGCTGAATTGACTAGATTTTTTATCTGTTTAAAATCAATAATAAATCCGGGTGAAGGAAGATATTCTTTTTGAACATTGGAAGTACCAAGGGTTACATGCAGTTCGTATGAGTGTCCATGTATATTTTTACAGGCACCCTGATAACCATGAATGGCATGCGCCATTTCGAAGTGAAAAATCTTTGTGAGGCGTAGCATAGTAAATAATTAAAGACAAAAATACCTTTAATTAGTATATTTGCCAATTATAATGAAACATAAAGAGATAGAATTATTATCCCCGGCAGGATCTTTCGAGTCTATGCAGGCAGCCATTAATGCTGGTGCGAATGCCGTTTATTTTGGTGTGGAACAATTGAATATGCGCACCCGATCATCCAATTCTTTTGTAATTAGTGACCTGAAAGAAATCAGTAGTATTTGCAAAAAAAATCAGGTAAAATGTTATATTACTTTGAATACTGTGATGTACGAACACGATATGCAATTGCTACTTTTGATTTTGCAGGAAGTAAAAAAGCAAGGCATTGATGCCGTAATTGCTGCCGACTTTGCAGTGATTCAATATTGTAAGCAACTACAAATTCCATTGCACGTTTCCACACAAGCCAATGTGAGTAATATTGAAGCCGTACAGTTTTTTTCAGAGTTCTCAGATGTAGTGGTTTTAGCAAGGGAATTAACTTTGAAACAAGTTGATCATATTAGTAAAGAAATTAAGCGTAGAAATATTAGAGGGGTTTCTGGTGAATTGATTAAGATTGAATTGTTTGTACATGGGGCATTATGTATGGCAATTTCTGGCAAATGTTATTTGAGTTTACATACCCAAAATGCCGCAGCCAATCGTGGTGCTTGTATTCAAAATTGCAGAAGAACGTATTCCGTAAAAGATACCGAGACCAATGAAGAATTACTGATCGATAATGAATATATCATGTCGCCAAAGGATCTTTGTACAGTTGATATTCTGGATCAACTGATCAATAGTGGGGTAGATGTGTTGAAAATTGAAGGAAGGAGTAAAGGGGCAGATTATGTGCATGAAGTAACTTCCTGCTATCGTGAAGCTATTGATGCAGTTGGTGCAAATGATTATACGGAAGACAAGAAAAAAGATTGGATGGTGCGCCTTTCTAAAGTGTACAACCGTGGTTTTTGGGAAGGCTATTATTTAGGAAGAAAATTAGGAGAGTGGACTACCAGTGCGGGTTCAATTGCAGAAGAAAGAAAAATTTATCTGGGAAAATCCACCAATTATTATCCTAAAATTAAAGTAGTAGAATTTTTAATTGAAGCAGGTAATATAAAGGACGGTGATGAACTGATGGTGATTGGACCATCCATTGGTATGGCTAAAGAAGTATTGAATAAGTTGATAGTAAACGGTGAACAATCAGAATTTGCTTCTAAAGGTGATAAGATCACTTTTCCATTTCCAACTAAATTAACAGGGCAGGATAAACTATATAAAATTATCAAGTCCTAATGGCAAAAATTATTCACTACAGGGATAACTGCATTGGTTGTGGGGTTTGCTTTGAGATGCAACCTGAAATCTGGCGGATGTCGAAAAAAGATGGTAAGGCAACTCTTTTGAGAGCCACTGAAAAAAAATCGATTCACATCCTTCCAATGCATCTATCCATCGAAACAGTAACAAGAGAAGTTGCCCAGGCTTGTCCTGTAAAAATTATCAAAATTGTATGAACGAAAATATCGACGCATTTATTCAAGAACACACTTGTGCATCCATTGCCTGCATAGATGCAAATGGCCATCCTTACTGTTTTAGTTGTTTCTATGCAGTAGACATCAAAGAAGGGTTATTGTTCTTTAAATCCTCATTAGATACGAATCATGCCGCATTTCTAACATCCAACCCAATCATTGCTGGAACTATTTTGCCAGATAAGTTGAATAAGCTACAGGTAAAAGGGATACAAATGGAGGGCATTATTTTATTGCAAGAAGATGATTTGTCTAAAAATGCCTCGAAACAGTATTACAAAGTGCATCCGATGGCGATGGCAATGGGAGGGGAAATCTGGACCATTAAGATCAATAGAATAAAATATACCGACAATACATTGGGCTTTGGAAAAAAGATCATTTGGGAAAGGCCTGCTAATTGAAGTATTGCCCAGATATTAAGATAGAGGGGGTATGACAAAAGTCATTTTTAATCGTAGCCCGAACGTTTACATTTGTATCTGAATGCAATAGCTTGGTTATTATCGCAGGTAATAGCCTGTTTTTTTGTAGTGAAACAAATATTATTTACCCACATAGATTTTATTTAATGTATCAATCACCTTATCACAAATTTCATATTCCTGTAATGGGTTTGGCGTATACCATTGACAGCCCAATTAAAGTAGCTCGCTATGGTATTTCTTCTGTGATGTCGATCGTGGAAGACCGATTAATTGAAATGATGCGTAGCCATTATTACCCAACAATTAATTTACCCTATGTTCCAATTGATACGGATGTAGAAGATTACAGGGCTAAGCGAATTACCGATTATCTGAATTTGGTAAATACTATTGTACAACAACAGGTTGAAAAACTAAAGCTTGCTGCATTTGAAGCTGGCTCAGAGATCGTGAAATATTTTGAAATGCTTCCCGACGATAGTAAACTCAAACAATTGTATCAACAAATGTTGCAAACCACTGAGTTGAATGAGAAATCAAAGATGGAGCAATATTTACGTGAGCATATCAAGCCGGGGAGTATTGATGTAAATATCATGACCAAATTGGACAGAAATATTTATGATAAAAATGGCGAGCCAATTCCTGATGCATCAGATGCGGTGAGCGCTTTGAGAGGTTATGTAAATAGCGATTTGAAGCATTCATCCATCGTTTTCTCAGCTGGTTTAAATCCAAGATTATATAACTTCCTAGAGCATTGTAAACAATTCGATGCAAATGAAGATGGCGGATTTGATAAAAAAGTAATTATCAAAGTAAGCGATTATCGTTCTGCACTAATTCAAGGTAAATACCTGGCAAAAAAAGGGATCTGGTGTAGCGAATTCAGGGTTGAATCTGGTTTGAATTGCGGTGGTCATGCTTTTGCAACAGAGGGTTATTTAATGGGCCCTATTTTAGAAGAATTTAAATTGAACCGTCAGGAATTAACTGACACATTGTTTGAAATTTACAATGCCGCTCAATTAAAGAAGAATAATAAACAATTTAAATATCCACCCGAAATTAAGTTTACAGTGCAAGGTGGAATTGGAACACATGAAGAAGATGCGTATTTGCATCAGCATTATCAATTTGATAGCACAGGTTGGGGTACGCCTTTTTTATTGGTACCTGAAGCAACCACTGTGGATGAGCCAACCCTAAAATTATTAGCTTCAGCAAAGGATAAGAATGTGATGTTAAGTCATAATTCACCTCTTGGAGTAAGATTCCATTATTTGAAAGGAACAAGCTCAGAGATAGAAAAGTATGCAAGAATCAGTTTAGGTAATCCGGGTAGCCCTTGTACAGAAAAACACTTGAGCTTTAATACAGAATTTACTAAAGAACCTATCTGTACTGCTTCTAAAAAATACCAGAAATTAAAATTAGAACAATTACAATCCATGAATTTACCAGTAGCAGATTTGCAAAGGCAAATAGTTGAATTACAGGATAAGGAATGTTTGTGTGTGGGCTTGAGCAATTCAGCAGCCATCAATTATTCTAAAACCCTTGTAAAGAAGATGGATGCGGTTACCATTTGCCCTGGTCCGAATATTGTAAATTTTTCGAAAGTAGTTTCTTTGTCAACAATGATTGATCATATTTATGGCAGAGACAATGTAATGGTGCAAAGCAATCGCCCGCATATGTTTATTGCTGAATTGTACTTATACATCGATTATTTAAAGGATCAAATAAAAGATGATATTGAAACAGATCAATTTGAGAGAAAGAGCAAGTTCTATAATACATTTTTTCAAAACTTAAGATCGGGTATTAACTATTACAGAGAAATGCCCGGACTCTCAGAAGAAACCAAGACAAAAATGTGGAAAGATTTGGAAAGTATTAGTCTGGAACTTGATTCTTTGAATTATCAACACGAGATTGTTGCAAAATAGTTTAAGGGCTTTCTTTGATTGCATGTTATTTTGTTTTTAACTTTAACCATTACAAGCTTAAACTTGTAATGGTTTTTTTTATGTATTTCCTTCCACTCATTTATAATGATCACACGTTGTTTCACATGCTTCGCCATTTTGAATTTGTGAATGAACAGGCAAAGCTTTGTGTGCTTGAAAGAGGGTATTCAGATGAATCAATTGATGAATTCCTAAGTATGCCAGGCTCGAAGTTTCATAGAAGTTTTGCAACTGATATTAAATCATTAGCAGAACAATTGAAATTTGGGAAGGCAAATCAAATGCAAAAGAGAAAAAAATACCAGGAAATAATTCTAGAATTTAATCAAACACAATTCCCAGATGGAATTGGAACAATGGGTGTTTGTAATAGAGCAAAGCTTGAAACTTTGCAAGCCTCCAATCCATTTTTGAATACAAATAGGGGTTTACAACTATGGCATGCAAAAGTACCAGATATGCCAACCACTCATCAACTAACCATTGTGGTTAAGAAACAATCCAGTGCTAATTTTTTAATCACAGCTTTCCCCGGAATTCCAACATTGCCAATTCCTCATAAGAAAATGAAACCTATAGAACTTGAGGCATCCAGAAAATTTTGGGCTGATCAAGTGTTTCTTGAAAAGTAAATATTTAATACCCTCCTGGGAGGGGTAATGTTTTCGCGCTATCGGAAATATGGGGTGGGTAAAGGATTAGTAGTTCGATATTTTTAGTAATTGAAAGAACCTGCTTTCCTCAATTTCACTAACCTCACTAGCCTGCATATTTCCAAGTTCGATATCCTCAATAGATAAACGAATTAGTCTTTTGCATTTATGGTGTACAGCAGCCACCATTTTTCGAACCTGGTGAAATTTACCTTCCGTTAATTGAATCAATAACCAGGTATGTGGGAGATGAGCAGGTATTTCGTGTAATGGGCAGTTTAGATAGATAGGTTTTGAAACTATTTCAACGTGGCAAGTTTGGGTAATATAATCTCCACCGCCTTTTATTTGAATAGGTATTCCTTCTCGTAATTTTTGCAAAGTTTCTTCCGTTACTTTATTCTTAACCTGCACTAGATAGGTTCTGCCATGTGGCGCATCCCCCTGAAATAATAGCCTAGTTACTTTTGGGTTTGTGGTTAATAACAACAAGCCTTCCGAGTGGTTATCGAGCCTTCCAATAGCATGAATTCCTTCGGGAAAAGGGTAGTTTAAATCGCATAATAATCGAACCTGGTGCGAGCTGATGAATTGCGAAACCATATCATAGGGTTTATGAATGGCGAAATATCGATTACCATTTTCTATCATCAAAATAAATTTGCTGTAACCGAAGGTATAAAAGAAATCCTGCTTCCATTTCACATAAAAACTACCTTTATTAATCAATAATATTTCAAACATGCTAACAAATAATGATATTCTCAAAAAGATACGTGTGGCGCTTTCTTTGAAAACAGAAGACATGATCCATATCTTATCACTGGTTGATTTTAAAATTTCCAAAGGTGCTTTAGGGGATTTATTTCGACACGAAGATCATCCTAGTTATGTGGAAGCTGGAGACCAGGTATTGCGTAACTTCTTGAACGGATTGGTGATTTATATGAGGGGAAAACAAGAAGAACAGAAGAAAGAATAAGCACCCTGTTTTATTTGTATCAAATTATTTTTCAAACGTTTGCGTTGCTTGCCCACTATTATTCCCAAGAATAATTACCCTTTATTTTCATATATTCATCCCTGATTTTGTAATAAAAACTTAATCAGGAGTTCACGAATATTTTAAGAATGACTGCAGAGCAACAAAGACTAAAAGTAAATGCGGGAAAGAAAGTACCACTCGAACAATGGGGGCCATATCTTTCAGAAAGACAATGGGGTACAGTTCGCGAAGATTATAGCGGTAATGGAGATGCCTGGAATTATTTTCCTTTCAATCACGCACAAAGCAGGGCGTACCTCTGGGGCGAAGACGGCCTGGGTGGCATTTCAGATTTTTTTGGTAACATGTGTTTTGCTATTTCATTGTGGAATGGTAAGGATGATATTTTAAAGGAAAGATTATTTGGTCTTGGAAATTATCAGGGTAATCACGGAGAAGACGTAAAAGAACTCTACTATTATTTAGATAATATACCATCGCATTATTATATGCAGATGTTATATAAATATCCGCAAGCGGCTTTCCCTTATCAGCAATTGATCGATTCAAATGCAAGTCGCTCAAAAAATGAACCTGAGTTTGAAATTTTAGATACCGGGGTTTTTGATGAAAACAAATATTTCGATGTGTACATCACTTATGCGAAATACAGTAAAAGAGATATCGGTATAAAAATTGAAATCATCAATCGAGGTAAGGACGCAGCACCAATTACACTATTACCCAATCTTTGGTTTTATAATCGCTGGCAGCAAAATGATCTTAGTAAGAAACCCATTATTGAAGAAGTAAAAGAAGGCGTTGTTCGTGCCACACATGAAAGATTAGGGAGCTATTATTTGTATTACCAAAAATCAAATGATCGTTTTTTTACTGAAAACGAAACCAATACCGAAAAGCTTTACGGTACCCCCAATGAATCTAAATTTTTAAAAGATGCATTCAATGATGCTGTAATTGTACAGAAAAATGTGCAAGAACTGAGAGATAAAACTTCGGGTACCAAATTTGCACCAGTATATAATTTAAAAATTGCTGGTGGTGCTTCAAAAACCATTTATTTAAGGTTGGGCGATGTATTAATTGATGCACCTTTTTCAAAAGGATATGAAAGTATCTTTCATCAAAGAAAGTCGGAAGCAGATGATTTTTATAATGATGTGTTACCAGATAGTTTAAATGCCGATACCCGGAACATACAACGTCAGGCATTAGCTGGATTGTTATGGAGTAAACAGTACTATCATTACGATATTGAAAAGTGGATTGGGAATAGTGATAAAATTGCTCCCAATACAGATCAGCGAAGAAATGGGAGAAATCACGATTGGCAACACTTAAAAAACCAGGATGTGATATTGATGCCAGATAAGTGGGAGTATCCCTGGTATGCTGCGTGGGACTTAGCTTTTCACTGTGTACCTATGGCAATGATTGACCCAACTTTTGCAAAGCACCAGTTGAGTTTAGTGATGCGGGAATGGTATATGAAACCTGATGGACAGCTACCCGCATACGAATGGAATTTTAGTGATGTGAACCCACCTGTACAAGCCTGGGCTGCCTTGCAGGTATACAATATTGAGAAAAAACAAACAGGGAAAGGAGACATCGTTTTTCTTAAAAAAATCTTTCAAAAACTGATCATTAATTTTACGTGGTGGATCAATCGGAAAGATAAAAATGGGAACAATATCTTCGAAGGCGGCTTCCTTGGTCTGGATAATATTGGCGTATTTAATAGAAGTATTCAATTACATAGTCAGGCTCAACTAGAACAGGCAGATGGAACTAGTTGGATGGGAATGTATGCTTTGAACCTGATGGATATGGCCATTGAAATTTCGATGCAGGATGAAGCTTTTGAAGATTCAGCTACAAAATTCTTTGAGCATTTTGTACTTATTGCAGAGGCATTGAATGAAATGGGCATGTGGAATGATGAAGACAAGTTTTATTACGATACACTTGGTTTGCCAGGTAACAAACCTATTCAGTTACGTATACAATCAATTGTTGGTTTAACTTCACTTTTTGCAGTATCCATCATTAATAAGAAAGTATTTGAAAAACTTCAAGACTTTACAAAACGCATAAACTGGTTTGAACAATACCGGTTGAAAAATAAAAAATTCTGGCCCAATGAAGAAAAGGCAGAAGAAGATAAAATCCTGATATCTCTTATTCCTAAAGAGCGATTAATTGCTTTATTGCAGCGATTATTAAATGAAACTGAGTTTCTGTCACCAGGTGGGATAAGGGCATTATCGAAATACCATGAAGCCAATCCATACACTGTTAATATTGAGGGCACAGATTATTCCATCAAATACGATCCGGGTGATAGTACTTCCGATTTCTTTGGCGGTAATAGTAACTGGCGTGGTCCCGTTTGGATGCCAATCAATTATTTGATTATACAGAGCATCAAGAAATTTGGTGAGTTTTATGATGAGTCGCTCACCATCGATTATCCAACAGGTTCTGGAAATTTTATGTCCCTTACCGAAGTGTCAAATGAGTTAACCAAGCGTGTGATTAGTTTATTTGAATTAGATGGTGCAAACTGCAGACAGTTAAATGCCGAGCAAAACTGGTTCTACTGTTTGCCTGAGAATAAAGACCTGGTTTTATTTTATGAGTACTTTCATGGAGATAGTGGTAGAGGACTGGGAGCTAGCCATCAAAGTGGTTGGACTGCTCTTGTTGCCGAATTGATCAATGAAGTTTCTCCAAAGCATAAAAACAAAAAACCTTTCGTTCCAGAAGAAGAGGAGGAAGATTAGCATCAAATGAATGATATGTTAACCAGATTATCTACTATAGAAATTGTAGCTTATTATCAATTGCTGCCACATCCCGAAGGCGGTTACTATAAAGAAACCTATCGATCTAAAGAGGAAATTGAAGTTGCAGCATTACCTGCAAGATTCAATGGTAACAGGAGTTTTGCAACTGCTATCTATTTTCTATTAGAAAAAGGTAATTTTTCTGCGTTCCATCGAATTCAAAGTGATGAAATCTGGCATTTTTATGCGGGTCAGTCGTTGAATATTTTTGTGATTCATGAAAATGGGCATCTTGAGACCATTCAATTAGGGAATGATATTGCAAGTGGACAAACCTTTCAAGCAACAGTTCCAGCAGGAGCATGGTTTGCATCAATACCTGCAGATAATACTAATTTTTCGTTTGTTGGATGCACAGTAGCTCCGGGTTTTGATTTTATAGATTTTGAACTAGCATTGTCTAATCAATTGATTGAAAAGTATCCCCAGCATGCTTCTTTGATTCAGAAACTTTGTAGAATCTAATCGGATTATTTTTTTTGTTCAATAACCTTTGTTACTGGCTTGGGTTCTATGGTAAGGTGTATGATGAAATATCCAAGAATGCATAGTATGATAATTACGATAACGGAAAGCAAAGTCCAGTGTTGATCTTCAATATGCCTTCTTAATTTATTTCTTTTTTTCTTTACTGTTTGTTTCAGTAGTTCTTTATTGATCTTGTTCACATATTCTTGCAATACTTCTGTATTCTTAAAATTTTGCAAGCCTTCAACAGCATCATTCATAAAGACTTCTTCGCTCATTTGATGTTCAATCATAAAGCGTTCTTCTTCAGAAGCGTTGCCTTCTAAGTACCTTTTCAGCGCTTCTTCGCTTGGTTCCGTACCCTGATTTAATATGTGATTAAAATCTGACATTAGGATTGACTCATTTTTTGAGCAACTAGTAATTTTAAATTTCTTTTCCCATTTTGAATATAACTCTTTACCTGTAATAAACTAAATCCGGTACTGTCCACAATTTCCTGATAGCTCTTTTTTTGGAGATAGAATAAAGTTACACAGGTTTTTTGTGGGGCATTTAATTCATTGATAGAAACTTCCAAATGAATTAAGGTCTGTTCTTTATCGAAAGAAGTAAAGTCTGCTATGGAATCATCTGCCAAATTCATCCCTTCTGAAACACTAATTAATTGCGTTTTATCTCTCAATTGCATCAGGCAATGATTTCGTGCGATGGTATACAGCCAACTTTTGAGATAGTCTACCGGATATTTTTGCAGTTCTGTGATTACTTTTAAAAAAACCTGTTGAACCGCGTCTTTGGCAGATTCCTCGTCTTTCAAATATTTCATACAAACCCCTAAAAGCATTAGGGTATAGCGTTGCAATAAAATACCTAACCAAAGATTATCTTGATCCCTTTTGAACTTTTCTAAAAGTTCCTGATCGCTAATATGTGCGTAGATGTCTTTTGGCACGCTGTTAAAATAAGCATTTATTGAAAGATGCAGTATTTGCAAAAATCCATAACTTGAATACAAATTTATGGAATGCCCTTTGTAAGTCCTATTGTACCTATTGTTCCCATGAGGGCAGAAGCCTCTCATCGTTCTGAAATGGTTAGTCAGTTTTTATTTGGCGAATCTGCAGAACTGTTAGAAAAAACGAAAGATTTTTTTAAAGTACGTTTGTTATTCGATGATTATATCGGGTGGTGCCAGGCTAATCAATTGCTAGAAATTCCTGACCCATCTTTGCAACAAGGAAGTAATTTATTGAATGGAGATTTTTTAGGTGCAGTTCATGTGAATGATGGTTTGATGCAAATACCCTTTGGTTTGCCCATGTATTTTTTTGAACATGGCAAGGCCGCTATGGGTAATTATAGCTTGATATTTGAAGGCAAGTATTGGAATCCGCTGGATGCTGATTTTAATGAAGAAACCATCCAATGGATTACGGGTAATTTTTTGAATACGGCTTATTTGTGGGGGGGGAGAACCATTTTTGGAATTGATTGCAGTGGATTTACACAACAGGTATTTAGGTTTTTAAATATTCGTTTACCAAGGGATGCCTATCAACAGGCAGCGTTAGGAGAGATTGTAGGTTTTTTGCAGGAAGCTGTTTGTGGAGACCTTGCCTTTTTTGATAATGAAGAAGGAAAAATTACGCATGTAGGAATTATGTTAGATGGGCAAACCCTGATACATGCTTCTGGAAGAGTAAGAATCGATGATATTGACAATTTTGGCATTATCAACAGAAATACGGGTGAAAGAACTCATCAACTTAGAATTATCAAAAGGTACAAATAAGAAAAGCAGCACGTGGCTACTTTTCTCTGTAAATATATTTTCTTCTAAATAAGATCCATTGCTTTAGCAAAATAAGTAACGGTACCAGGTAAAGCCAACCAGAAAAATTCACGGTAAACAACCAAAAGGGTAATCAAAATACCCAACCATACAAAGAACCATAACCAATATTTTCCGTTAGATTTTGTTGCTTCCATTTGTTACTTTTTTTGCAAAGATAAGGGTAGGAATTCAATTTTTAAACCCTAGCCTGGTTTGTTTTCAACATTTTGAGAGGGAGTATTTGGTAAGGGATCCACTGTCTTTTGTACAGGTTTGTCAAAAAAAAGCATCTTCAGCGATACAATCATCAATACAATGGCAAAGACCTTCTTCATTTTATCGTCGCTTAAATTCAGTGCTAATTTACTGCCAAGAAAGCCTCCCAATACAAATGCAGCAGATATGATGAATACGGTATTAAAGTTGATGTAACCCTGCTTATAATATTGCAGAACAGCCAATATTCCAACGGGAAGAAGCATGATACCCAAGGAAGTTCCCTGTGCTTGTTTTTGGGTAAACCCTAGAAATAGCACCAATGCAGGCACCATAATTATTCCTCCCCCAACACCCACTAAACCGCTCAGAATTCCGGCAACAAGGCCAACTATCAGAAGTACTAATATGGTAGCAGTTGTCATACGCAATGGTTACAATTAAGGAGTAAATGTTTCTTTGTAAAAGTTAATGGCTTCTTTAATAATGTTTAAAGCCTGCGCCTTATCTCCGAACTCTTCCACCACCACTGTTTTATTTTCCAGTTTTTTGTATTCTTCAAAGAAATGACGCAATTCATCAAAAAAGTGTTTGGGCAATTCTTCAATGTTATTATAATGGTTTACACCAGGATCATTTGCTGCCACAGCGATAATTTTATCATCAGCCTCACCACCATCCACCATTTGCATCACACCAACTACTTTTGCGTCCATCAATGTTAATGGAACAACAGGAAGTGTTGTGATAACTAAGATATCCAATGGATCATGATCTCCACCATATGTTTGCGGTATAAAACCATAGTTACAAGGATAATAAAAAGATGAAAAAATTACACGATCTAATTTCAATAAACCAGAGTTTTTATCGATCTCATATTTACAACGAGCACCCATTGGAATTTCTATCACTGCTGTTACAATTCTAGGAGCATTCTCACCAAATGGAACTCCGTGCCAAGGGTGTAATACGTGTTGGGTTTTCATAATTATGAATATTTAAATTTAATAGGATTAGGTATTATAAACGCAAAGTGTTTTTAGGTAGTTGTAAGGATGTGGAATTTGATGAATCATTCTTTGTAAAACATCATTGAATAATCCCTTCCTTCTGTTTCTTCTGTTGAACCTGTATTCATATT
>JANYEA010000141.1 GCA_025363385.1 Bacteroidota bacterium
AATCGTTGTTCAAAAAATCAAAGAAGGTAAAGCTGATTTTGGCTTTAACGCACGTACAGAAGTTTACGAAAACCTGTTTAAAGCAGGTGTTATTGATCCAACTAAAGTTACACGTGTAGCTTTAGAGAACGCCGCATCAATTGCAGCTATGTTGTTAACAACAGAGTGTGTAATTGCCGACAAACCAAAACCTGAAGCTCCTGCTCATGGCGGTGCTCCTGATATGGGTGGCATGGGTTACTAAATAAAAAAAAGTAGGTAAATCCTACTTAAATATAAAAGCCGTTGAATTAATTCAGCGGCTTTTTTTGGTTTATTTTTTTAAATTTTGAATTAGTTTTTGACTCTGTAATAACCCATTACAAGATATAGTTGTGCTAATCCATAAGTAAGCATTACAAAAATATCCATTGAGGGGTCTTGCAAATTGAATTTGTTTATGGCTAATATACCATCAGATAAAACAAATAAACCTGCACCAGGAATAAAATAATGAATGGCTATATTATTATACCATTTTGAATCTGCAAGGTTTGCAGAAAGAATAGCCATGACCGAAATTAAAATCATATAAATAATGATCGGTAAGAAAAAAGGCCCCGTATTATCTTTTATCACAAATACAAGCAAAGAGCAAGTAATAGTTAAAATGAGTAAAGCCAATTTTGCATTTTTAGACTCTTTGATTTGAACTTTACTTAAAGAATAGAAATAAAAGCTATTGCAAATATGTGTAACCATAAATCCAAGCATTCCTAAAAGAAAAAAAGTGGCTCCATCAAAAGCTAACAAGAGATCTCCAAGAAATGATCCGGCCAATGCTGCTAGAGGTAACAGAAATTTTTTGTTCCATTTATTTCCAAAATAATGAGCATAAAGGAGTAGCATTAAGGAAGGAACTAATAATAATTTTGAATAAAAACGCCAACTATTCCACTCCAGATATATAAAACTGCAATGCGCAATTAGAATAAATAAATAGAGTATTACAGCTCTTTTTTTAAAAAGTTCCATGGCAAGAATCGTATTTCTAAAATAAATTTAGCTTAAAGAAAAGGTAGTTTCTCGTATTCAACCATTTATTTCTGCATGTTTTAGTAATATTGCCAGATGCCAGGAATTACAGATAAAGATTTTTTTGAAAGTTGGAGCAGCCAAAGGCATGTTTATAAAAATGCTGTACGTCCATTTTTAATTGGATTATCGTCAGGAGTTTGCATTGGAATTGCCATTTTATTTTGTATTTACATAGGATGGTACCAAAGAGCAAATATGGAATTAAATAGTAATTTGAACCCTTTTGTATTTATTTTAGCTATTGTTGGCATCTCAATATTTATGGCGTTTATGTATAGAAATTATCAATGGGAAAAGAACGAACAACGTTATTTATCCATATTAGCCAGAAAAAAACAAACAGAAATCCATCATCAGATGCAGCCTTAAAGCATAAATAAGCGTCTTAACCCCTAAACCCCATCATGAGAAAACTGATTTTCGTATTACCGGTCATTTTATTTGCTTCTTTATCTTGTGGAAAAACAACCACTTCGGGATGTACTCCTGCTACAGTGGCGTCTGAACAAACAGTACTGGTAAGCTATTGTACAACTAATTCTATTAATTATACGGCTCATAGCTCAGGAATTTTATACGAAATCATCAATCCTGGATCTGGCACAGCCCCATCCCTTTCATCACGTATCTATATTACCTACACTGGCAAATTGTTCAATGGAACTGTATTTGATTCCCAAAGTAATGCTACTTTAACAGGATGGACCTTAAGTTCATTGATTGATGGTTGGAAAATTGGGCTTCCATTAATTAAAAAAGGTGGGCATATTAAATTAGTTATTCCATCCTCCCTAGCTTATGGTTGTATTGGTTCAGGAACAACCATCCCTTCAAATACCCCACTTTTCTTTGATATAAGCTTAATAGATGTTCAATAAACCATCTTAACAGCCTAAAAAAAGGTTGGAAAAGCTAAAAAACGTGCTTAAATAACCTTTTGAGCAAGTTTTTTAGTTTTTTTGGGCATATTACTATCCTTCCTAAAACCAAACTATTCACAGTAAGGTATAATTCATTCCCATTCCCCTATCTTTGCCGCTCTAAAAAAAATTGTAAACCGTTACTTATATGCAACTTAAAGGTTTAGTGCGTTTCTTTGCCATTGCTCTGATTTTGATCTGTTTGTATCAATTGTCCTTTACATGGATTGTTCGTAACCACGAATTAAACATGGAAGCTAAAGCTGATATTTGGCTTAAGCAATTTGCAAGTCCAGAACAGAAATATCCCTCTAACAAAGAACAGCAATCTGTTTATACAGATAGTATAAAAGAATTAAAGAAAGAACGTTTAACACGTTTACTCGACAGTACAAAAGACGTTAGCCTTGCTTTTGGCTTTACTACTTATAGAAGTGCTAAAGAAAAAGAATTGTTATTGGGTCTTGACCTGCAGGGCGGAATGAGTGTTACTATGGAAGTAGGTTTAAGCGACCTGCTAAAATCTCTTGCTAACTACAGCAAAGATCCAGTTTTTACAAAAGCATTGGATAAAGCGGTGGTAAGAAAAGCAAATAGTGGTGCTGATTTAATTTCTTTGTTTAAAGAAGAATTATTACTGGCAAACCCTCAAGCTAAATTGGCTCCGTATTTCGCAACAAGAAGTAACAGTAAAGTTAAGTTCGATGATAGCGATTCTAAAGTAACAGAATATTTAAGGGAACAAGCTACTGCAGCTTTCAACAATACCTACCGCATTTTGCGCACGCGTATTGATCAGTTTGGAGTTTCTTCACCAAATATTAATCCAGATCCAGCTAAAAGCATTATCAATATTGAATTAGCAGGTATCAATGATAAAGAAAGAGTACGTAAATATTTACAAGCAACTGCAAACTTGCAATTCTTTGAAATGTATACTTTGGAAAGTAAAGACGTTCAAAGTGGCATCGTTGCAGCAGATAAAGCAGCACAGGAATATTTAAACGGAATTAAATCTACAGATACCGTTTCTGTTAAAATAGATACGACTAAAAAAGCAGCTGCTGCCATTGCAAAAACAGCAGATACTGCAAAAACAGCAACTATCTCTAGTATTGCTGCAGATACAAAATCAACAACAGCAAAAAAAGATACTACTAAAGCTAAATTAAACGAGTCACCCATAGTTCGTTTAATTCAGTTTACACAACCTTATCAAGGTCGTGGAGGTAAAACCATTTTCCCATCAAACCTTGGTTATATTCAAACGAAAGATACCGGTCGTTTGAATGATTTCTTAAGAATGGAAATTGTTAAAAACAAATTCCCTTCTAACCTTGTTTTCATGTATGGCAAAATGGATGCTTCTGATACAAAAGCAAAAGATATTTTAATGCTTTATGCTATCAAAACTTTAGACAATGGTCAGGCAGAATTAGAAGGTGATCATATCACTAATGCCGGACAGGACTATGACGAAAGAGGTAAGATCGCTATCAAAATGAATATGGATAAGATCGGTACCAATATTTGGGCTAAAATGACTACTCGAAATGTAGATAAGCCAATTGCTATTGTTCTTGATAATTTTGTTTACTCTGCACCAAATGTAAACGATCCAATTACTACTGGAAATTCTCAAATCAGTGGTTCGTACACTTTGAAAGAAGCACAAGATCTTTCTGAATTATTAACAAGTGGTAAATTAACTGCACCAGCAAGAATTGTTGCTGAGCAACAAGTTGGTCCTACTTTGGGTAAAGAGTCTATCAAAGGCGGTGCATTGTCTTTCTTGATTTCATTCATTGTGATTTTCGCATTAATGTTAATCTATTTCAACACAGCTGGCTGGGTAGCTAATATGGCATTGATCTTAAACTTATTATTTACAATAGGTATATTAAGCGCTTTAGGATTTACATTAACTGCCCCTGGTATTGCGGGTTTAGTACTTACCATTGGATTAGCGGTAGATACTAACGTAATTATCTTTGAGAGAATTAAAGAAGAGCTAACAAAAGGTAAGAGTTATCAAAATGCGGTTAATGATGGTTATCAACGTTCATTATCACCCGTTTTGGATGCACACGTTACTACTCTTTTAACCGCCTTGATTTTAGCTTACTTCGGGTTAGGTCCTGTATTGGGCTTTGCCACCACTCAGATCATTGGTATTTTATTGAGTTTGTTCTGCGGAATCCTTGTTTCAAGATTAATTACAGATTGGTATACTAATAAGAATCGTCACTTTGAATATTTCACTAGCATTTCTAAACGCGTTTTCAAACACGCATCTTTCAAATTCATCGAATACAGAAAGATTGCATACGGGATTTCAGTTGTTGTACTTATTTTAGGAATTGGATCATTCTTTAATGGTTTTAAAGAAGGTGTAGAATTTGAAGGTGGACGTAGTTATACCGTTAAATTTGATAAACCAGTTAAAGAAGAAGATATCAGATCTGCGTTAAAAACTACTTTTGGAGAAGATGTAATTACTAAAACTGTAGGTTCTGCTAATCAAATCAATATCACTACTGCTTATAAGATCAAAGAAAGTGGTAATAATATCGATTCATTAGTGGAAAATAAATTGTATACTGGGTTAAAGCCATTTATTCCAGAAGCAGTTACCTTCTCAGAATTTGAAAGCAAATACAAACAAAGTTCACAAACCGTTTTACCTACTATTTCAGACGACCTTAAATCAGGTGCTGCAAAAGCGGTAATCTTCGGTATGATCATCATCTGTTTGTACATCTTTATACGTTTCCGCGATTGGCGTTATTCTTTGGGAACCATTTTCTCATTGTTACACGACGTTTTCGTAACCTTGATTGTATTTAGTTTCTTCAAAAATATTGTACCGTTCCCATTAGAGATAGATCAGCACTTTATTGCGGCCATATTAACCGTAATTGGTTTCTCTATGAATGATACTGTAATCGTGTATGACCGGATACGTGAGGATAGTAAATTGATGAAAGGCGTTGATAACGGCACTATCATTAACCGTGCGATCAACGAAACTTTGAGTCGTACTATTATGACTTCTTTAACCGTATTCTTAACCATCCTGATTCTCTTCATCTTCGGTGGTGAAGTAACACGCGGTTTTGCGTTTGCAATGTTAATTGGAGTAATTACAGGCACCTACTCTTCTATTTTCGTGGCAGCTCCTGTATTGGTTGATTTTGCTAAAAGCCGCCCGCTTGGAAAAAACTCAGACGATAAGAAAAAATAATCATTTTAGTACCTTATATAAAAGCCCTGCAAGCAGCAACTTGCGGGGCTTTTTATTAAAAAATAATTAAGTCCATTCATTAACATTTTTTTTAGAAAAACATAGTGGAAATTTGCTACGTTAAGATTTGAAAAACAATATGATAAATTTTGTGTCCCGTGCCATATTATTGTTACTTGCAATTCAGATTCTTAATCTTAGTGTAAACAGTATTGATTTTAAACCATTCACTACTTCTGACTTTACTGTATTCAATGAAATTAATAGTATTGGGGAATACGTTTCTGAAATTGTATTAGGGCATATTAATGCTTATCCGGAATTTCAAACGAAAACTCAGAAACAATCGCAAATGCAAAAGCACGTTTGTTTCAAAATAATCAATACTGAAAGAGAGAACACTCTTGAAATTCTACCTTTTTTTACAATCCTACATTCCTCTAAATTGAAAAATTCAATTTTACATGAATATTTCAATGAGATAAATCCTCCCCCTCCCAAAGCATAAGAACTTTTTAAGCGAAGAAAAACCTTATTAAAGTTTAAACTTCTTTGACCCTATAATTCCATTAACCGTTCTTAATAAGCGTAAACGTTAATATCGAATTATAGTAATTTTGCCTGTTGACAACAAAGAGTTTATTGCATACAATTGCATCAGTTCCAATAAGGCAAAGGTAATTCTATATAAATATTAATAATATGAATAAATTTATAAGGCGTTCTGTTCAATTTCAATTGTTGATTATTTGTTTGTTTTTAAAACAGTTTACATCCTTTGCACAACAATCTGTTGCAAATGATACACTTTCAATTACCTTACAACAAGCAGAAACTCGTTTTTTAGATAGTAACTTTTTATTACTTGCTGCACACTATAATGTAGAAGCACAAAATGCACTCATTGAACAAGCAAAAGTTTGGGATAATCCTACTTTAAACCTCGATAAAGTAATTGCTGCAAATGGTCAGTTTTGGCCACATGGAAGAAACGCAGATGGAACTTATAATGGTCAATATTTCATTCAGGTACAACAGTTAATCAAAACTGCTGGCAAACGAGGTAAGCTAATTAATATGGCTACATCTAATGCCAAATTGAGTGAGTTACAATTACAGGATGTGATTCGTAATTTAAGGTATCAACTAAGAACAGATTATTTTAATATTCTACAACAAATTGAACAAAAGAAAATTTATGAACGTCAACAAGTTCAATTGAAAAAATTGTTGACAGGCATGGAAGCTCAACTGAATGCAGGGAATATTGCACAAAAAGATTTTTTGCGTATTCAGGCACTTCAGATTTCTTTAGATCAAGATATGACTGATTTGAATAAACAAATCGCTGATAATCAAAACGACCTTAAAACACTTTTACAAATTCGAGAAAATGTGTTTGTAAAACCTTCTGAGAATTTCGATAAGTTGACTCCTATTTCAAATGTTGTTTCTAATGAAATTTTATTCGATTCTGGAAAAGTTCATAACCCCTATTTTCAATTACAACAAATTCAAACAATCTATCAGCAACAGAATTTGATTTATCAAAAATCATTGAGAGTTCCAGATCTTACTTTAGGGCCAAATTTTGATAAAAATTCGAATTTTGCCCCCAATTATGTGGGACTTGGAATTTCCATTCCGTTACCCATCTTAAATAGTAATAAAGGAAATATCAAATCTGCAGAATATAGTTTCAAGCAACAGCAAGCTTTTACAAGCAATGCTGAAACAGAGTTGAAAAACAATATTACCAATGCCTATAATAAATTGTTGTTGACACTTAAACAAAATAACGCAACTCAAAAAGAGTTTTATGAAAAATATCAATTGATGTACGACCATGTACTTCAGAGTTATCAGCAAAAACAAATAAACCTTTTGGAATTTTTAGACTTTTTTAATGATTATACAGATTCTCAAGTAAGGCATTTACAACAACAACTTAATCTTCAACTTTCAAAAGAAGAACTCAATTACCAAACTGGTATTGAAATATTAAAATAATCTTTTCACCAGTATTTATATTTTAGACATGAATAAGTATTTACTTTTTTTAGCAAGTTTTATTACCGTAGGATTCATAGCTTGTTCAGAAAAAAAACAAGACAAAGTAGAAGTAAAACAATTTTCGTTGAGCGACACAATGGCAAAGATGATAGCTTTTGACACAGTATCCAGTTGTTTTATCAATGACGAGATAACATTAAATGGAGAAATTAGCTTTAATGAAAATAATGTGAACAAGGTATACCCCAGATCTAGTGGCCAGGTAGTTGAGTGTAAAGTAACCCTGGGAGATAAAGTCCAAGCTGGTCAAGTTCTAGCTATAATAAAAAGTGCGGATGTAGCCGGTAACTATGCTGATTTAAGCAGTGCAAATTCTGATATTATCATTACAAAACGACAGTTAGATAATACAGAGGCATTATATAAAAATGGAATCGCAAGTGAAAAGGAATATACCGAAGCTAAACAGAATTATGAAAAAGCAGTCGCAGCTAAAGGTAAAATACAATCCATTATAAATATTAATGGTGGTAATGGAAGTAATGCAGGTGGTACCTACAATTTAATTTCACCTATTAGCGGATATATTGTTGAGAAAAAAGTAAATACTGGCAATTTCATTAGGGCAGACATGGGTGATAATTTGTTTACCATCTCTGATTTAAAAAATGTGTGGGTAAATGCCAATGTTTTTGAAGCAGATATCCCTAAAGTAAAAGAAGGTTTTACGGTGCAGGTTACTACACTTGCTTATCCAGATAAAATCTTGACAGGTACTATCGATAAAATGAGTCAGGTATTAGACCCTACCAATAAAACTTTGAAAGTAAGGGTTAAATTAGAAAACCCTGATTTGCTTCTTCGTCCAGAAATGTTTGCAAGAGTCATCGTTTCAAATAAAGAAAATTTAAAAGCAATCTGCATACCTACTAAGGCATTGATTTCACTAAATGGAAAATCCTATGTAGTAACCTATAAGTCTAATAGTGAAATGAAAATTGCTGAAGTGAACATTTTAAAAACCGGTGACAGTCGAACTTATTTAGTTGGCGGAGTATTGCCTGGTGAAAAAATAATTGTACAAAATCAACTTTTGATTTTCCAACAATTATTAAACCAGTAATGATTGTTTTGGCTAATTGACCAGTACAGATTTACATTTTAAAAAATTTAACGATGGTAAAAATTATCAAATCGATTATACATTTTTCACTTAGGCATCGGTATTTTGTATTCTTCATGACTGCAATACTGGCAAGTATTGGTTTTGTGAGTTATCAAAATACGCCAATTGAAACTTTTCCTGATGTTACAAATACACAAATTATTATTATTACTCAATGGCCCGGAAGAAGTGCTGAAGAAGTTGAAAAATTTGTAACCATTCCACTCGAAACAGCATTAAACTCCGTTCAAAGAAAATCAAATCTCAGAACAACTTCCTCTTTCGGATTATCTTATGTCAGACTCATTTTTGATGACGATGTAACAGATGAATTTGCTCGTCAGCAAGTTTTAAGCAGAATTGGAAATGTGGACTTACCCGATGGCATTAAGCCAGAGGTTGAACCTCCTTATGGCCCAACAGGAGAAATATTTAGATATACTTTAAAAAGTAAAATCCGAAGTATTAGAGAACTTTATACAATTCAGGATTGGGTTTTGGATAAAGAATTCAAAAGGGTTCCAGGCGTTGCTGATGTTAATAGCTTTGGAGGGGAAGAAAAAAGTTTTGAAATCAGTGTAAATCCTAGCAATCTAACCAAATACGGCCTTACCTCACTTGATGTATATAATGCTGTTGGAAAAAGCAATGTGAACGTTGGTGGTGATGTCATTGAAAGGAATGGTCAGGCTTATGTTGTTAGAGGGATTGGGTTACTCAACAACATTAATGAAATAGAAAATATTATTGTCACAAAAATTAATTCGGTTCCTATCCTAGTAAAGAATTTAGCAAAAGTTAAAGAAGCTGGAAAACCAAGACTAGGATTAGTTTCAAAAGACACCATACCAGATGTCTTAGAAGGCATTGTTGTAATGGTGAAAGGATCAAATCCTACAGAAGTTTTGAATCGATTGCATGAAAAGGTAAAAGACCTTAATGAGAACATTTTACCTAGTGATGTAAAGATTGATACATTCTATGATCGAACTGTATTAATGGATTATGCTACTCATACTGTAATACATAACCTAATTGAAGGTATTATCCTAGTTACTTGTATTGTTATGTTGTTCATGGCAGATTGGAGAACAACAGTTACTGTTTCAATTATTATTCCATTATCACTTTTGTTTGCTTTTATGTGTATGAGGATGATGCATATGACAGCAAATCTTTTATCAATGGGAGCCGTAGATTTTGGTATTATTATCGATGGAGCTGTTGTAATGGTTGAGGGACTTTTTGTTGCACTTGATGCAAAAGCAAAAGAAGTTGGCATGGATAAGTTTAATAAACTAGCTAAACTTGGTTTATTTAAACAAGTAGGTACAGAAATGGGGAAATCAATCTTTTTTTCGAAAATCATAATTCTAACTTGTTTGATCCCAATTTTTGCCTTTCAAAAAGTAGAAGGTAAAATGTTTGCCCCCCTTGCATTTACTCTTGGCTTTGCACTTTTAGGAGCTTTGATTTATACACTCACATTGGTGCCAGCACTTTCAAGTATTCTGCTTAGGAAAAATGTAAAGGAAAAACACAATCCAATTGTTTTGTTTTTTGAAAATGGAATTAAATTCATATTCCAAAAAGCATACAAAGTTCCCAAAACGAGTATCATGGTTGCTGTAGCGATTATGGCACTTACCTTTTTCTCAGCAAAATTTTTAGGCAGCGAATTTTTACCAGATTTAGATGAAGGGGCTTTATGGGTTAAGGCTCAATTACCAATGAGTGCTTCATTAAATCAGTCTAAAGAAATTTCTGATAAGATGACTTCCATCATTCGAAAATATCCTGAGGTACGCCATACCTTAGCACAAATAGGCAGAACAAATGATGGAACAGATCCAAAAGGATTTTTCAACGTTGAAATTGCAGTTGATCTTTATTCAAAAGATGAATGGCGTAAAGGTGTTTCTACCGAAATGTTAATTGATAGTATTGATCAACAATTAAGTAAGATTCCTGGTTTGTTATTAAATTATTCTCAACCAATAAGAGACAATGTGGAAGAAGCAGTTGCTGGTGTACCAGCTTCTTTAGCAGTGAAAATTTCTGGTCCAGAGTTTGAAAAATTAGATACGTTAGCTAACCAGGTTCAAGCTGTTTTAGCAAAAATCAAAGGGATTGAAGATCTTGGTGTATTAAGAAATTTAGGTCAGCCTGAATTTAGGATTGAATTAGATCAAGAAAAAATGGCTTTATACGGAATACAAACATCGGATGCCAATGCTGTAATTGAAATGGCCATTGGAGGAAAAGCAGCTACTCAATTATATGAAGGTGAAAGAAAATTTGATATAAGAATTAGATACCAAAAAGATTATCGAGATACAGAAGAAAAGATCGAGAATCTGATGGTACCTACACAAGACGGCAGTAAAATTCCAATTAAGGAAATTGCTACCATCAGAACATTAACTGGTCCTGCATTTGTTTATCGTGATAATAATAGCAGATATATTCCTGTGAAATTTTCTGTAAGAGGAAGGGATTTAGGAAGCACTATTGCTGAGGCTCAGGAAAAAGTTGCTGCAGCTGTTAATTTGCCTAAAAACTATAGGATGTCATGGAACGGCGAATTTGAAAATCAGCAACGTGCTTCGAAAACACTTGCAAATGTGGTTCCCATTTGTTTATTAGCCATCTTTCTTATCTTATTCATCACATTTGGAAATGTTAAAGATGCGATACTAACAATTCTAAATGTACCATTTGCTTTAATAGGTGGAATTCTTGCATTACATATCACTGGAATGAATTTCAGCATTAGTGCTGGTATTGGATTTATTGCATTATTTGGCGTCTGTATACAAAATGGAGTAATTCTCATCAGCGTTTTCCGAAAAAATTTAGAGAACAAAATGACATTACATATTGCAATATTGCATGGTGTAATTTCAAGGGTTCGTCCAGTAGTGATGACCGCATTAATGGCAGCAATTGGTTTATTACCAGCTGCAATTAGTACAGGAATTGGAAGTGAAACACAGAAGCCTTTAGCAATTGTTGTTATAGGCGGACTAATCACATCAACCATTTTAACTTTACTAATTCTTCCAATTATTTATAGCCTTGTACATATATTTACGCATGAAAGAAAGCATTTAAAAACATTAAAAAAAATAGGTGCTGCTTAAATTTTTGAAACAAGGATGTAAAAATAATAAGCCCGGTAAAATTTACCGGGCTTATTTTTGTTTTAATAAAAACTAAATATTCGATTTACATAATACAACAATTTTTATGAAAAAAATAGTTCCCACATTAGCTATTTTTTTGATCATCCAATCATTGTCGGCCCAAACAAATATAGACTCTACACTATTGAGTTCTAAAAAATGGTCTGTACATTGGCAAGCAACGATCATACCGCAATATCATTTTAATTTCAACGCTGCTTACTCAGGAGATAATAGTTTGCAAACAAGTGAACCTACAAGAACCTCCTTCTCTACAACACTTTTTTTAAAATATAAACCATTCAAAAACGCTTATATCTTGTTTAACCCAGAAGCTGCCGGGGGCAAGGGGTTGAGTAAAACATTAGGTATTGCAGGATTTAGTAATGGAGAAGTTTATCGCGTGGGTGATCCAACACCAAAGCCATTTATAGGGCGACTTTATTGGGAACAACGAATCCCATTAAGCAATAAAATGGAAAAAGTGGATGATGATATCAACCAAATAGCAGAAACTACACACAAAGATTATATATCGGTTATAGCCGGAAAGTTTAGCTTAACTGATTTTTTTGATGATTCTCAAATTAGTCATGACCCAAGGACACAGTTTTTCAATTGGGCTTTAATGGGAAATGGAGGTTGGGATTATCCAGCTAATACCAGAGGGTATACAATGGGGGTTGTATTACAAGCATTATATAAAGATTTGGCTGCAAGAACAGCATTAACTACAGTTCCAATTGAAGCAAATGGACCAGAGTTACAATTTAAATGGGGCAAGGCGATGGGGTTTGTACTTGAATTAGAGAAGACCCATTTGTTTCAAAAAAATGAACGCCAATTTAGTACTGTTCATATTGGATATTATATTAATTATGCCAATATGGGAAATTACCAGCAAAGTATTGCGAATGCTTCTTTATTTGGTGCAACTCCGAATATCCAATCAACTAGGCAATATGGCAGATCCAAATGGGGATTTTATGCTAACGCAGATAACAATTTTGGTCCACTTCATTTTTTCATAAAAGCCAGTATCAATGATGGTAAAAATGAAACCTGGGCATTTACTGAAATTGATAAAAGTTTTACAACAGGATTTCAATGGGATGGAGAACTCTGGCGAAGAAGCCAAGATAAATTTGCGATTGCTTATATCAATAATAATTTATCCAATAATCATAAATCATATTTAGAAAAAGGTGGTTATGGATTCCTAATTGGTGATGGTACATTAAATTATGGCGCTGAACAAATTATTGAAGCATATTATTCTATGCATGTAACTAAGCAGATTTTCCTCAGTCCAGATTATCAATTTGTGATCAACCCAGCTTATAATAAAGATCGAGGTCCTGTGCATATTATTGGGTGTAGGTTGCATATTGAATTCTAAAGAAAATAGCCGCATTAAGCGGCTATTTTAAAATATTTATCTACTCCCTTACACTGCGAAAGAAGTTCCACAACCACAAGTACTGCTGGCATTAGGGTTTGTAAAAGTAAATCCACGACTATTTAAACCTCCCTTCCAATCAACTTCCATACCATACAAATAGATCTGGTGGCTTTTGTTCATGATACAATTGATTCCTTCAATCTCAAAAACTTCATCACCCTCTTCCTGTTTGTCAAAACCTAATACATAAGTCATACCACTACAACCGCCTCCTTTAACACCTACTCTTAATTTTTGGGCTATATCAAATCCAGGTTCTGATAATAATCTTTTTATTTCTTCCACTGCTCCAGATGTGAGTTTAACGGGCACACTTACTGATTCCATATTTTGAATTTTGAATACAAATTTACATCCAATCTGTTTTAAAACTGTTAAGTCTGTTTTCGATAACTGGAAATTCATGGTTCAAGGCTGCTTTATCCTATTTTTGCTGAAATTTAGGATATGTTAGATACAACCATGTTTTTTACCATTTTAATTGGTGTTTTGATAGCAGGATTGGCGGGATGGTTGATTTTTTTACAACGCAAAGCAAAGGCTACTGAGAAATTTGCTAATAATCAATATAGTGGTTTACAATTACAGGCCTATGAAAGATTAACTGTTTTAGCAGATCGTATTGCTTTACCTAACCTGATCAGTCGTTCCAATATATCTGGAACTACTGCAAGAGAAATGCAAGAATTTCTCATAAAGCAGATACGTGAGGAATTTGAATATAATATCAGTCAGCAGATTTATGTAAGTCCTGATGCCTGGAAATCGCTTAAAAATTTAAAAGATCAAAACCTTTTGATCATTAACCAAACTGCAAGATCCCTCCCAGAAAATGCAAGTGGAATTGAACTCAATAAAAGCATTCTGCATTTATTAATGAATGATAGTAAAAACGACTTACACAATATCGTTTCTGAGGTTTTAAGCTATGAAGCTAAGAAACTGATGTAAACAAATTTAGTTAGAAATTTATCTCTTCTAAAACAGCCTTTCTTGCTTAAATTTGATAACGGATATTTTGTTTGAAATCCTCCATTTACTTCAAATGCAGATACAATGAGCGAGAAAAAGTGCTTCACTGACAGTGGAATTGAAATCAATAGAGTTTATTATTCAGCACCTACTACTCTCCAAAAAGAAAGACCAGGGGAATTCCCGTATACAAGAGGTGTTCAATCAGATATGTATCGTGGTAAGCTTTGGACGATGCGCCAATACGCGGGGTTTTCTACTGCAGAGGAAAGCAATAAGCGTTATCATTTCTTATTATCTCAGGGTGTAATGGGATTGAGTGTTGCATTTGATTTACCAACTCAGATTGGCTATGATAGTGATCATGCACTTGCAGAAGGAGAAGTGGGTAAAGTAGGTGTAGCTATTGACAGTATTGAAGACATGGAGTTACTTTTTGCTGGAATTAATCTGGAACAAGTTTCAACTTCAATGACCATTAATGCCACAGGTTTTATTTTATTGGCTTTTTATGTGGCACTTGCAAAAAAACAAGGAGCTGATTTATACAAAATATCCGGTACCATTCAAAATGATATTTTGAAAGAGTATGCCGCAAGGGGAACATATATCTATCCTCCCAAACCTTCCATGCGTATCATTACAGATATTTTTGAATGGTGTGCAAAAGAAGTGCCGAAATGGAATACCATATCAATCAGTGGATATCATATCAGAGAAGCAGGCAGCACCGCTGTTCAAGAAATCGCTTTTACATTAAGCAATGGAAAAGCTTATGTTCAGGCTGCTCTGGCAAAAGGTTTAGACATCAACATATTTGGCAAAAGACTTTCTTTCTTTTTCAATGCACATAATCATTTGTTCGAAGAGGTTTCAAAATTCAGGGCTGCAAGAAGAATGTGGGCTAAAATAATGAAAGAACTTGGTGCAACTGATGAAAAAGCACTCATGCTAAGATTTCATACACAAACAGGTGGTGCAACGCTTACTGCTCAACAACCACTCAACAATATTTGCAGGGTTACTATTCAAACCCTCTCTGCAGTTTTAGGAGGCACCCAAAGTTTACACACAAATGGATACGACGAAGCACTTAGTTTACCAACAGAAGACGCAGCTCGTGTAGCTCTTAGAACGCAACAAATTGTAGCATTTGAAAGTGGTGCACCAGATACGGTTGACCCTTTTGCGGGTAGTTATTTTGTGGAATCACTAACAGATGAAATTGAAAATAAAGCACTTGCGTTAATCAACAAAATAGATGCGATGGGCGGAAGTGTTAGCGCTATTGAATCGGGTTTTATGCAAGATGAAATTGCAAAGAGTGCCTATACTTATCAACGTCATATTGAAAGTGGAGAAAAGATCATCGTAGGAGTTAATAAATTCCAGATTATCGAAACTAATACGATCCCAGGTTTTAAAATTGACGATTCAATAAGAATCATTCAGTCAAACAACTTGAAGGCATTGCGTGAAAAGAGAAATAATAGTAAGGTATCTGAACTGCTTAAAAAAATCACTTTAACAGCTAAATCAACTGAAAACATCATGCCAATTGTAGTAGAAGCAGTTGAAAATTATTGTACCCTTGGTGAAATTTCCGATGCCTTAAGAAGCGTGTTTGGAGAATATAAATAATTGGAAAGATGAAAATCAAAAATTTATAGGATTAGGTATTATAAACGCAAAGTGTTTTTAGGTAGTTGTAAGGATGTGGAATTTGATGAATCATTCTTTGTAAAACATCATTGAATAATCCCTTCCTTCTGTTTCTTCTGTTGAACCTGTATTCATATT
>JANYEA010000158.1 GCA_025363385.1 Bacteroidota bacterium
CATGGGCTCTCAATAAATGCTACAAAACCACCTAAAGGCCGGTGTCGCTGAACAGCGTATAGCCAAAAGCCCCAGTCTCTGACAGACCGGGGCTTTTGCTTTTTATGTTGAACCTTTTAAATTGGGGGCTTGTCGGCTATACGACTTAATGTTGTGCGTTTGTGCCTCTTCTTAGTGGGTCTTTGTCCATTCAGCGTCCTTGCCACGATTGTTATAAGTTACGATTTTGAAAGCGTTGTTTGTGTCTTTTATAAACTCAAATCTTAATGCTGCTTCTTTAATATAAAATTCGTTTTCGCTGTTAGCATACATCTGAACTTTAGGCAATCTGTCGTCTGGATTAGCTGCTTCAATAGAAAGCCTTCCATCTTCAAAAGTTACAATCAGTTTATGATTTACATTGTTCAAAGTAACTTCATAAGTGCCAACATAAGTTTTTAACATAGCTTCTTTTACTTTGAAATTTTCATTTATAGTTTTTCCAATTGCAAGTCGTGCAATATCGTTAGTAAGTTTCTGCCAATCCATATCAGCTTCATAACAATTGTATAAGGCAACAACAAAAACGTTTTCGGTTGGCAGATAAATTTCGTCTGATTGGAAGCCGTCTGTTGAACCACTATGTTCAATTGTCTTGCTACCGTCAATGTTTTTAACAAACCAACCATATGCATATTCAGAAAATGTGCCATCGTCAAACTTGAAAGGTGTTGTTGCTTTTTCTAATGTCCCCCTTTTTACTAACTGCTGATTATACAAGGCTTGATGCCATTTATAAATATCATCTACATTACTAATTAATGCTCCTGCCGAATACATTATTGTTACTTCTTGTAGCGTTGCTTTTTCAATTTTTCCGTCAAACTTTGAATAGCCTTGAGGCATATCAGGAATAATTTTTTCAGGATGGATATAAAAAGTATTTTTTAAATCTGCTTTATCTAATACATTTTCTTTTAAGTAAGTTTCAAACGTTTTGCCTGTAACAATTTCAATAATGTAACCCAATAAATAAAAGTTTGAGTTGCTGTATCTGTAATTACTGCTTGGCTTAAAATTAATTGGTTCGTCTTTTATGTAATCAACTCCGTCTTTTGGTGTGTAGCTTTCTTTTTGTTTTACAGGATTGGAAATTTCTGATAAATAATCTTTAATGCCCGAAGTATTTGTCAAAAGGTTTTCAATAGTAATTGTGTAACCTTTTGATGGGAAGTCTTTGATATATTTTTGAATACTGTCTTGCAAACCAATTTTACCCTGTTCTAATAATTGCAGAACCGCAATAGCTGTGTATTGTTTGCCCATTGAACCCGTCCTAAAAAGCATATTTGGCTGCATAGGAATGTTTAGTTCTGTGTTAGCCGTTCCAAATGCTTTCTTGTAAAAAATCTTGTCATTTTTTACAATCATTACTACACAGCCTGGGGCAATCTCTTTTAAACGTTTAGGGATTAATTCATCAAGACTTTTGGAAAGCTTTTTGTCTTGCTTACTTTGTCCATAGGAACTTGTCAATAGTAAAAGAGAAATAAGAAAAAAGCAAAGTTGTTTAATCATCGTTTAAAATAATAGAGAGTGTGCATTGGCATTGCCGCTAACGGTAAGCCCCAATAGTATAAAACTACATGTTAGCGGTTCGTGCTATTGTTTGCAGGCATTGCTTCAATAACGTGTATTTCGTTTCCATCAGGGTCTTTAATCTCAATAGTTTTTGCACCGTAGGGCATTCTTTCAATAATCGGGAGCTTGTATTTGCCTGATTTGTAATCGCTGCTCACTTCCATAAGCCTCTTCAGAAAAGCATCCATAGAATTTACCATAAAACCTAAGTGTACAAAACCTACATGCCCTGGAACTGAAGGTACGACACTAGTAACTACTTTGCTGGTGTCATTGATCCACTGTGATAAATGGAGTTCAATACCCTCACCAACTCTCAACCATTTTACAATGTATTGAGGGCTTGGAGTACCGAAATACGGTATAGGGTCTGCCTGAAAGACTTTGGTGTAAAAAGCTACACTACTTTCCAAGCTCTTCACATCGAAAAGAGTATGGTTATACCAAGCAGTACTTTTTTGTGCAATTGCAAAGGATGCGACAAATAAAAGTAGTAGAAGAAGGAAAGACTTTATCATTGGTTTATATTTTTCTTACAAAGTGAAGCAAAAGAAAGAAAAAATGACCGTTAACGGGCCGAAGCTTTGCGCAGGCGTATTATTAGTATTGTGTCCGCCCGAACGTCTGCTGATAAATTTTGTTAGATGATCTTGTGTACAAAAGCTTGATATAGTTTAGTCTGCTCGAACCAATGATCAGCTTTTTACTTAGTTGAAATTAGTTTGTCCAGCCATGCTTGCGGCAAAGCTTTTGTTAGGGGCAGATTTTATTTCCTTGCATATTCATTATTAAAATTATTCAATAAGCGAAAACATCTGCATTGTCCTATCGGATTGAATTGGTAATATCAAAAGCGAACTTATGCCAGCCTGGAGATTCAAATAAAATAGAAACTCCAAAGTGAGCTGCAATAAGAATTGTGAGACAGATTAAAGTGGTTTTATGAATATGACGCAGAGTTATTAAATCAAAAATTAATAAAGGTAACAATAATAAATAAACATAAATATCTGAGCCAAAGTGTTTAGGTAAATGAAAACTCGGTAGCCAACGCATACGATCTATAGCTACTTGAAGTATTATCAAAATCAAAAAGACCATAACTCTTTTGTGTATTTGTATTTTTCGTCGTGACAGCATACCCCAAATGAAAAAAAATGGGAACAGTATGATTAGCATTAACTGAACAAGCAATACATCAAAAAGAAAGTGATCGATTGGAAGGATTTCCGCAACTAAAGGGCGTCTTGTTGCGAGAAGCATCGAAATCCATGCTAAAGGGGCGATAACTAATGAAGCCATCCCCAACTTGCGGTGGAATTGAATGTTATTGGAGGCAACCAAATAAGTTTGGCTCACAAACAACAATAAAAGTATCGCCATTAGTGCACCATGGATGTGTGCGATTGGAAAAATGTGATATTGCCCGGCAAAGTGTGCCTGGTAACTAGGGGTAAAGCCCACAAATGCTACCACGATATAGAGGATTCCAAGAATAAGGAAATAATATCGCATAAACCCCGTTCGGCTGCCTTGACCAGTAGTATTAAACTCATTACTATGAGAACCTGAAATTGTCATGGTTATCTTTTTTTAAATTAAACTTTTCATCATAATTTGTTTACGATATTACGTTTAATTTTTAATGTTTGAACGGGTTTGGTGCACTCTATTTCAGGACGACAGGGCCGATAAACTAGCCCATTTGGGACAGATATTGCTGCAGGTGGAGAATTCATTGCACGTCCAGCCCGGAACTGCTGCCCAATTGAAAATATGAAGTTGAAGTAAATAATAAAAAACCAAATTTAAACTCGTCTGCCTGAACTAAAGTACAGCGATGCAAACAGCCGAAGTTTGAAGGTCAAGCCCCACTTGCAGCAATACCAATGATAGTGGCACTTTATCAACGGCATTATTCATTTGCAATATTATATAGGGTTACAAATGCAAGCTTAACCTGCTTCGTTAGCAACTCATAATTAATCTTTTCGGGTGTATCGGTTGTTTGGTGATATTCTTTTGCAAAGCCGCAATCAATCCTGATGAAAGGAATGCCTTTTACGTAAAATGGGAATTGGTCAGCCCCCTCAAGCCGCCTGCGTATCTACCGAGGATCTTCATAGCGGGCATCCAGTGTCAGTTCGTTCAGTTCTTTATTTGCATCAAAAAGGCTTTTGCGAAATTGGTATGCCGTATCTTTTATCAAAAAGTAGGCATAACTGCTATCAGCATGTTTGCCGCTGTAAAATGTATCTACCCGACCCATCATATCAATATTCATAACGCCGTATGTTTTAGATAGCGGATAAAGAGGATTGTTAACATAATATGAAGACCCCAATTCCCCTCTCTCCTCACCTGTGAAAGATGCAAATACAATACTGCGTTTTGTGCGAAGTCCCAGCTAGGCTGCCTGTTGAAACAGGCGGGCAATTTCCATTATGGCTACAGTGCCGCTGGCGTTATCTACCGCTCCGTAATAAATGCCCTCTGCGCCTTTCCCGTTATGGTCGTGATGAGCAGACAAGATAATAACTGGCAGTGACGTGTCCTGTCCCTTCATTACACCAATTACATTAGGTGCTGTTACCTCGTTAAAAGATATATTTACGGTGATTGAAATTTTAGTTCTCAAAGTAATCGGTACCTGCTTGATGATTGCAATGCTATTGTCTTCCTGTATTCTAATGTTGTCAGCCAGTAGTAGCTTCTGCATCATTTCTTTACTTAAACCTATTTCGGGCATGGCATTTACATTTAAGCCGCCGGGTTCAAAAATCGGGTCTAATAAGTCGTTTTTGTATTGGCCTACATACAACTGCCGCTTAATATAATCTATAGCCTTGTCAACTGTTTTGCTACTCCATACAAGCGCAGCAATTCCTTTATTTTTCCATATTGTTTCCAAACTGTCTATGCTATTGTCGGCAAGTATTTTCAACATGATTGTTTCGGGAATGATAATGGCTTTCCCGTTAACTTCATGAGATAAAATGTAGGCGCTTATTTCATCGGTGTTTGCAAAAGTCGAACATACAACTTCTATGTTCTTCAGGCTAATAGGTTCCAAAGGAAATAACTTCCATCCGTCGGTATAAGCATGTATTTTATCATTGAGATGCAGGCTTCCTTCAATTACCTTTTTTTCTGCCCTTACATTTCACTACTGGCAAGATGAAATAAATTCTTTTTCAACTGTTGTGTCGAACATTGATTAGCAATTTTTATAATCGAGGAATTTTGAGCATACAGAACGGAAGTGAACAACAAGAAGAATATGGGTAGACAACGAAAATTATTTCTCATAGAAAAAGTTTTGGTTCGATTTATCAAAATTAAATTGCGGCATGTGCTTTTTGTTAGTATTTAATTTTAATAAAATCACTTGTCTTTCAAATAAACTCCAACAGGATTTACAGTCGAACCCCATACATCTTTTATGGTGAATTTAATATCACCGGAAGCCATTAATTCAAATTGTAAAGAGGCATAGCTTCCAGCAGGCTCTCCAGGATATTCAAATGTATTGTTACCTATGTATCTATAATTTTCGCCAAACACTTCATTTTTTAGCCATAAATCATTGTCTTTTTTAAAGAGTTCCTTTTTATTATTTGCATCTTTTATGTTAGTATAAACACCTATTAATTTATCAATAGCCACTGCCTCTGCTGCCAAAGAAATTGACATACTTACATCATAAATTATTTTTTTTGTACCGTCTTTTAAATTTTGGGGTTTTAGAATTCTTCTTTTTGAAGTTAGAGAAGAAGCAGCAGGGTCTTTTGCAATGTATTTGTCACCCGAAAAATATAATTGTGTTACCAAAGGCTGGTAGCCTTCTGCTGTAATCATCAAATGGAAATGCGCCGGTCTAATATCATTTCCACTGCCATAAGGCACAGGTACGATAGTATTGAATGAATAATTTCCCGTATCGTCTGAAAATGTCGTACCTCTAAAACGAAATTCAGTTGAGGTATTATCATATTGTCCTTTGTTGTCGCAATGCCACAATTCAACTTTAGCATTTTTGTATGGCGTTTTACAATCGTCGTGCTTAATTATACCACTTAATTCAATTAAAGTTCCTTGTTCCCCCTTGATAAAAAGGTTATTGCGGATAGGACTATTGGGTCTATAATAAGGACCGAGAATGTCAGATGTTGTTTCACAGTCGCCAATAAAATGTTTGCCATCAAATTTTATAAAGCTTGAGGCTGAAATTGCTACAACTGAAAGTCCAGTATTAAATAAAAAGTCTCTTCTTTTCATGTTTGTTATTTTAATGAGGAAGACTGTTGTCATTGCCGCTAACGGGCCGAAGCTTTGCGCAGGCGTGTTATTAGTATTGTGTCTGCCCGAACCAATGCCCGGCTTTTTACTTAGCTGAATTTAGTTTGTCCAGCTACGCTTGCAGCAAATTTTTTTGTTAGCGGTACGTGCTAGCTAAATAACCAAGTTAATCAACTTTCAATGGACCTCCAACTACTTTCATGTCATGGTCCGCAAAAGTTTTTGCAATTTCTTCTTTTGTTGGTGGAGATGTCCATTTGTTTGTTACCTCAAAAAAGGCTTCCATCTTTCCTGCAGGCAAATATGAAACTATCATTTTCCCTTTTTCTGTCAACTGTAAGAAAGCATGCTGAACATTTCTTGGAAGGAAAATTGTATCCCCTGATTTCATTTGATATTTGTCGGTGCCAACTTGAAACAAATACTCTCCTTCAATAACATAAAACCATTCGTCTTGGAAGGGGTGAATATGTAATGGAGGCCCTCCATTTGGAGTAAGCCCGGTTTGCTCAAAAACTGCTAAATCATTTTCAGTATCAGTTCCGGAAATCTTTATATCTAGGTTATTTAAAGTGACACCTTTCATCTTGTAGTGCTTACCAAATCTGGCTTCACCTGCACTTACTTTAAATCCATTTTCTGTTCTCATAAAAAGCTTGGTTTTAATTTTAGCAAAAATACTCAAAGGAAAGAGTGCAAGTGCAGATGATATAAATTTACCTCGTCTCATTTTATTATTGTTCATTTAGCTATTTATTTCACTTAATCTGCCCAAATTTACCTTGCTACCAATGCATGACCGCTAACGTTCGAGGCTTTGCCGCAGCGATGGAATTGATGCTGTGTCAGCCAGGCAACTGAAGCCGATAAAAATTAATGATTTTGAAGTTAACAACTAAAAGCCAAATAGAATTCGGTCAAGCCCGATATTAGCTGATAGTAGTACTACTGATGATTGTTATTCTGTCTGCCAGCCTTGCGGCAAACCTTTTGTTGGGGGCATTTATTTTGAATTATTTAAAAATTCGTCTGTAAAATGTCGACGATGCTTTGGCTTGGAAAACTTTTCAGCATTGTATTCCTTCGAATTTCCTTTTGGTATAGAGAGCGATTTCCACTTTTCATCACATAACATTTTCCCAATGAATACAATTTGTCCAACATGATACGGGTAGTGGGCGAGTTGTCTATTTATTGCTTCAGCAACTGTGTGCCCCATATTTCGTATATAAATGACTTTATGCAAATCATCTTCTGTCAGCGGATTTATCGCATTAAATAGACAAGCCCACCCTTCATTCCATTTTTGCATAAGCTCATCTTTTCCAGTAATATCATTGTCAAATTCTGCATCCCGTTGCCTCCACTCTTTTTCTCCATCAGATATAAGGAAATCAGTCCAACGAGACATCTTATTACCCCACAAGTGTTTTACAATAATTGCAATACTATTGCTTTCAGCATTGTATTGCCAAAAAAGCTGCTCATCTGTTTGTTGGGCAAAGGTCTTCTCACCTAACATTTTATAGTACTCAAATTGCTTTTTAGCACTGTCTAAATAGTCGCTTTTCATATGTCGTTGTTTTTAGAAATCATAACTCATATTGAACCGGCGACATAATTGCCCACACCTTTTCACTACTTGCGTTAATAGTGATTGTCTTGCTACATTTTACCGGTGCATTGGTGTTGATACTCTTCATTTTTGAATTGTTTTGTGCAAAGGCCCCCAATGAAATTAGCAGAGTAATTGCGATAAATGAAATTGATTTTGTGAACATTGTTATTTGTGTAGACTGAAACACTAAGGTCTTCACAAAACAAACAGTTGCTCTTGATAAAAATCAAGGAATTTTGCTAACAGCTTTCTTTCTTAATCTACTTAATGTTTCAGGTGCCATACCAAGCATTGAAGTTAAGTATTGCAAGGGCACTTGATTGAACAATTCTTTATTCAAATTAAACAATTGGTTATATCTTTCTTCTGCAGTCATTGATAGATTAGTGATTATTCTATCTTCCAAAACCGTAAAACATTTTGCGATATATAATTTTTCAAAATCCGTCCAACTCGGAATAACCCGTCCTATTTCTTTATAGTCTTTATCATCGATAATATACAGTTCGCAATCTGTCAATGCTTGAATATTCCAACGAACAGGAAGCCGAAAAATGAAACTGGATACATCCGCAACAAAATAACCTCTCGTTGCAATCCACTTTGTTATTTCCTTATCTTCAATCAGAACGAACTCTCTGGTAATACCTTCCTGAACAAAACCAATACTTTCTGAATGTCTCCCAGTTTTAATGAAATATTCGCCTTTTTTTTAAGTTATTAGTTTGAAAAACGAAATGATTTTTGCCGTGTCTTCATTGTTGACACCGAAGTAAGTTTGTATTTGTTTTTTAAGTTCAGTCATTGTTTACGGGTCGTCCTAAAATGGCAGACCGCTTGTTGGCTGCTGTACTCAGACTATTTACATTTTCCTGTTCCCAAACATTTTGTGCAGGTTACATCCTCGAATTCCCATCCAAATTTTGTTGCGGTACCAACCTCTTTCCCATTTTCATAAACAGGAGTTTCCCAAGTTTTTGCTGATTTAAATCTTGTTTTCCCATTGCCACCACAAAAATCACATTTGCATGCCTTTGATGGGTTTCTTTCCCTTTCAATTGCAGCTTCAGATAGTACCTGCTTATTTGCCGCTTCCACTTTTTTATTATAGGCCGCAGCTTCTTTTTCGCCTCCAATGTAATTTATATTTCCTTTGTAGTCATATGACTTTCCATACAACTTATTATTCTTTTCCCATAGTCCTTCAAATTTACCGCCAGTAGACCAACTATAAGTTCCTTGCCCATCCATCATTCCATTTTTCCAATTGCCTTCGTATTTGTCTTCACCTTTGTGAATAGAACTTTTCCAAGTATAAACACCAATTCCGTTTTTTATTCCATTTGTCCAGTTGCCTTTATAAGTGTTTTCTTGCTTCTCTTTAATATAACCCCATTGCTTACTTTCCCATGTATAAACACCATATCCGTCTTCAAAGCCATCTTTCCAATTTCCTTCATAGAATTCACGTTTATACGCTAATTTGAATTCTTCAATCATCCTGAAATATTTCCCTTTCCCATTAGGCATCCCATTTTCATATGCTCCCTCATAGGTCGCTCCATTTATATAGGTAGTCTTCCCTTTACCAGACGCTACACTGTCCTTAATTTCTCCTTCGTAAATATTTCCATTTAAACTGGTAATCTTTGCATTACCTGCAATCTGATTATTTTCCCATTTACCCTCAATTATACTGCCATCTGATAAATAATATTTTCCAGTCCCTGATTTTTTATTTTCTTTCAGTGTACCCGTAAACATCCCAGCTAGTTGGATAAAATTATAGGAAGTATCAACTTTTAATAGTTCATCACCAGACCAACTTCCTTTAGTAACAATCCCTTTTCTATTGCAAAATGTACCTTTCCCTGCCATTCTTCCATTGCTCCAATTTCCGGTGTAGCTATTGCCATTAGCCCAAACGTAGGTGCCAAATCCATTGTAACAGTCACCTGAAAGGCATTTTGGATTAGTTTGAGCAGTTAATCCAGAAGCATATCCAAGGAAGAAAAAGTAATACATAAATTGTACTTTCTTCATAAGAATTTTATTTAAAAATAAGGCATCTTTTTTATGTGCTAATACCCGGTATAGGGTATTATTCTACTACTTAATAACTGAAAAGAATGAAACCTTATTTAAAGAACTCAATTTAAAAGAGGGAGAAAATATAGCAGCCAATGCGATGTTAGTGGCTGCCTTTTTTGTCTTTTCGTTCTTCGGTAAAGTCCCACTATGTTTTTCTCGTGTCATTTGTGTTTGCGAAATGTACGGCTAATCTAAATTGGTCTTCAACGCATGGGTCGACCCAATAACCTAAAAACACAAGGTCTTCAGCAAACTTTATTCCAACTGACGGAACAGTTTGAAATTCTGCTAACGCATAAATTTCTTTTGCTCGCTCAGTTGTAGCGTTTAGCAGTACTTCCAATTCATCAGTTGCGAGTCTATAAGGTTGGTAATTTTGATTTTATGCTTTCTCAAATTTGCTTTTTCAATGTCCGTTAGCAGAAGTTTTATGTTTGTCTTACTTTTCATCTTCAGCAAATAGCCGTTGCTATCTTCTATTGAAAATTCTGTCGCACCATAAAATGTTTTTTCAAGTCCTTTAGCCACTTTCACATTGTCTTTTATTTGGTCAAAGAATTTTCTGATTTCAGATGTCTTAAAGTAAAAAAGCAATGAGCCACCGTTTTGTCTTGATATAAGTGGCAAGTCGTTGCCTAAACTTTGAAAAGTCTGAAACATGAAAGTTACGTTTCCACAAGTCATCATTGCCCAAGAAATATCGCCTTCTTCGGGAACTGTCATTACAACGTTAAATCCTAATTGTTTGTAAAAGTCAATTGTCTAGCCGATGTTGGTGGCAGTATTCTAATTCAGAAAACGCTTCAAATATTTTTGGATAATTTATGGCGTTAAAAGGATTTGATTTTTCTGCAAGCAGACTTGGGAAAATAGTATCATTGTTTTGATTCAAACATTTCTTTAGCTATCATTATAGCTGTCATTGCTCTTGGCCAACCTGTATAGAAAGCTAAATGAGTAATAACTCCAACCAGTTCAGCTTCGGTCAATCCGTTATCTTTTGCACGCCCTAAATGATATTTTAGTTGTCCAGAATGTTCGCCTGTAACTAAAGCTGCAACAGTGATTAAACTCCTATCTCTTGGTGAAAGTTCTTTTCCTTCCCATACATCACCAAAAAGTACTTTGTCAGTATATTCGACAAGCTTTGGAGCAAAGTCACCTATCATTTTTTGTGCAGCGGATATTTTTTCTTCGTTACTCATTTGATTTGTTTTTTAAAGAGTCAATAAAAATGTGATAAAGTATATTCTTTAAAGTGTCGCCAAATATTGCCACCAAAGGCCAGGCATTACCGATGGCGGGGAAATTTATTATCGTCGAGCCCCGAACTGCAGCACTACAGAATTACCGATGCCGATTGCTCCAATGTCAAGCCCACTATTGGCAATACCAATGTTGGTGGCTGCCGTTTTTTGATGAAGTATTTTACCGCATATTATTTTAAAAGAAAATTTGTACCATTTTCGCAGCAATTGATTGCCAAAATTGTGTTTCGGTCAGATAAAAAGTTGACAAATGTACAATTATGAAAAGGGTCAATGCTATAAAATAGGGTTTATATGGTATTAGGGGGTCAATTTGACTGGATTTTCCACGTACTGATCCTTAATATATTCTTTCAAAAGACTTGCCATTGAAACGATAAACACCATTTCCTCCAAACCACAATTCACCTTGCTTGCTTTTATATATGGTCGAAATGAATGTACCCTCAAGTCCGTCCTTTTCAGTGAAATTTTTAACAGAATTACCATCATATCTCCAAACGCCAGATTCTACTGTCCCAATCCAAATATTTCCTTTAACATCCTCTCCAATGGAATAAGCTCTCTCAAGAGAATTGCCTTTGGTGTCTTCCTTTGTCAATTTGTGTTTCATTGTGAAATTAATTGCTTCTTTCCCATCATATACCAAAACACCGCTTCCATTATTCGCCATCCAAAGATTTCCTTTCCGGTCTTCTATGAAGCCCCGGATATGCAGACCTCTTTTTTCTTTGGTGAATCCGAAAAATTCGTCATTTAATATTTTAAAATCTTTGCCGTTGTAACCAATCAGCGCTTTGTAGGCCCCAAACCAGATGGTACCATTTTTACCTCTTACAAAAGGTGTTGAAATTGAATACTGGAACCTATGCACATCATCGGAGTTTGGTATTACAGGGAATGTGCGATAGCTTAGTTTCTTTCCGTCATACTGGTACACCCCAGAGACCCTTTCAAGATCATTATAGCCGGATCCTATTTGGTCAGCTTTAAACCAAATATCTTTATCACCTATTTTCCATTCTGTTGTTGAATCATAATTTTTTTCTTTGTACACAGATATTTTTTGTCCATCATAAACACTTAATCCTTCACCACATTCAAACCATATTACACCATTCTTATCTTCATAAATACTTCTTACCTGGTTGTGGCTTAACCCGTCTTCTGTTGTGAAATATTGAAACTTACCATTATGAAGCAAACACACACCTTCTTTGTCACTCCCAAACCAAATGTTTCCTTTACTATCCTCTAAAAATGACCGAACCCCTGTTGTAAATTTCAACAATTTGCTGTCAGTTTTAGTCTGTACTACCAGATTTTCCTTATTTGATTGACTTTGACTATTGCAAGAGATTGTTACAGCCAGTAAAAATGTCCAGCAAAGGAGAAAAATATTTTGAATACCTAATTTCACTTTCATTGAACGGTGTCTTTAGTATGACGCACAACGTTCCCGCATTTAAGCAGTTGGTAAAAAGAAATACTTGAGCTGGAACTGGTGCTGAATGAAGTTACAAAAGATTCGAATATGTTTTGTTGCTTGGTATTATTCTGCAAGCAGAGAACTGGTGATTGGAAATGCTATGAGCTGATGATCTGCACTTCAGTGCCATTGCTTAAATGCAATGTTAGCGGAATATGCCTATTAAGTTAAATCTGAAGAGCTGACCTTAAACAATCATTTACTGCGTTTGTTTCCAAAATGTCGAGCTTGCCAAGTAAGCCTTTTGCTAATGTTTTATCTAGTGTTGCAATTTTACTGATTCGAATTAGGGATTTTTTCCTTAAACCGTTAGAGGTTGTAGGATTGATTAGCAAGTCATTTTTTTCTTGCCATTGAGTCTGAGTTGTAATAAAACAATCCGTTAAATCATCTTGAGAGTCTATTAATACAACTGCGGGCCGAAGTTTAGTGCCGCTTAAATCTGTAAATGGGAAAGTAATAAGAACAATATCACCTTTTGCCATTGTAAATTTCTTTTAAATCTGCAACCGTATATAATTCTTCTTCAGATTCAAGAAAGGCAAATGATTTACTGTCAGTGACTATTTGTTGAATAGCATCAGTAAGTTTTTGATCTTCGTATTTTTTAGTTACGAAATCCGCGAAATCTGATATTTCTTCTGCTTTATTTTCAGGAAGCAGACTGATTGCTTTAAGAGTCTTTTCAATAATTGCTTGCCTTGTCATACAAATGATTTACTACCCAAATATAGTAATTTTAAATTAGCTTAATTTCTAAGTGGCATTTACGCTAACGAACAGGGCTTTGCGATGGTTGGGAATTGACCAACTGTCTGCCCGGAACCGATGCCGAGTAAAGATATAACAATGATGTTAAGAACTAATGCCCAATGTTGCTTGTCCTGCCCGAACCAAAGCTGGGATGTGCACCACTGCCGATTGTACGAACGTCAAGCCCAACTATTGCAAAACCCCATGTTGTAGGCAGCCTTTCTTACTCGTCCTGATAGTGTTTAATTAATTCTTTAAGACTATTACAATGCTCTTTAGCAATTTTATATGCTGTTACCGACACTCTCATTCTTTCTAACCTTAACATTAATGCACCACCAACATCTTGTTTAAAAATTTCAGCGTCTTTTCCATTGAGAATGTCTGAATGATTATTGAGTGTGTTTATAAATGTATGGTCATTTGTATAGGCTGTGTCAAGAAAGAATTTACAGGTTAAGTCATAGTTTTTATAAAGTGTCGGAAGAAAAAGTTCAGTGTAATACTTTTGTTCAAAATGTTCAGTTCTGTATTGTGCAAAATTTGTTGCCCTAACATACTGCATTATTGCAGTTAGTAATTTAAAATCGTCAATGTATCGCAAAGAACCTGATGATTTCATTTGTTCAAATGTTTCATTACGATTGGTAAAACCCCTGTACCATAGCGCACCCATGTTTTGGGCAAAGTCTTTTCTATTGATGGTATCGCCTTGAGTATTAATTTTTTTTACAATTAAATCATATTTCAATGTCATTTTTGAATTTTCATTTATAGCAGAGTCCAATGCAACAATATTGCTTTCTATGTCCAACACCATGCTTCCAAAATAGTTGTGCAGCCTTTCTTTTTCAACATGTCTTTCCCGTATTTGTTCCGCAAAAAAACCCATAGTTACAGCTAAAAAAATCATGGCAAATTCAAGAAGATACTCTTTCCATTTTTTTTGTTTGTGATGTAAGTCAGGGTGGTGATGTACTTCCATATTTTCTATTTGACTTGTTGGGTTTTCAGTTTGATTTGGCAACTCGTTTTCTTGATTTAGTGGAGTTTCATCACTAACCAATTCGGGAGAAATATTTTCGTTTTTATTTATCGCTTCTTCTTCGGTCATAATAAAATTTTATAACTATTAAACTGTCTGCTAAGGTTGCCTAAAACGTTTTGCGGCTCGGCGAAGGTGGCGATTTTCACCACAAATGTTGATGCGGAGAACCAAACTTTGATTAACCACAAATATGTCTGCGAAGCACTGAACCGCCACTTTTGCCAAACCGTTGTTAGCTGCTGGCATTTTTCACAAGGTTTCGCAAATCATTAAATCTACTTCTTGTTTATATGCTTTAGCACGAAGGTCATTAAGTGCATTAAATTCTTCACTTGCCATCATATCTTTAATAGATTGTGCAGAAGGAAACTCAAATACCGCAATAGCTTTTATTCCACCATTACCCATTACTTGTTCGGTTGTTTTCCAACGTTGCATTCCGCTGCCGCCAAATTGTTTGAAAATATCTACAATTTGAGAAATATAGGATTGGAAACTTGTTATATCATCCATATTTGGAATGGCATTTACTACTAAAAATGTCTTGTTGTCTGTCATTTTAATTTGTTTTTATGTTGATTAAATTTTGTTTGGGTTAATAGCTTTATCCATCATCTTTTTCCCCATTTTGGAAGCCATCTGAAAAGGTGTATGTTTTGCCATAGCGCCTATCATTTTGTTTTTAAAACCGGGAATTGCAATTAATTTTTTGCCCAATGCATATACAGCTGTTTGTGCCACAACCTCAGGGGGCAAAGCTTGCATTGGTGTTTTTAACCAATCTATCCCATTATCGGCAGTCATTGGCGTATTTGTAAGACCTGGTGAAAGCACTGTAACATCAATACCTTTTGGTTGAAGTTCTGCATAAAGCGAAGCCCCAAAATTGAGTACATACGCTTTTGTGCCAGCATAATTAGCAAAATAGGGGTTTGGCATATGTCCCGATAAACTGGCTATGAGTAGAATTCCTCCTTTTTTCCTTGGAACCATTTTTTGAAGAAAATAATGCGTTAGTTCCATTGTAACGGTCACATTTAATTTAATTACCCGAAGTTCTTTTTCGAGATTATTTTTTTCAAATGTACCATTCACTTCCAATCCTGCTGCTGGAACTAATAAACCTACTCGGTGTTTTTCAGTTTCATCTTTAACCTTTTGCATTCCTTCATCTGTCAGTAAATCAGCTGAAATGCAAACCACATCAACTGGGTGCCTAGCTTTTATTTCTTTGGCTGCTTGTTGAAGTTCTTCTTCTCTTCTTGCCACCAAAATTAGGTTTAAACATTTGCTGGCTAATTCATTGGCAATGGCTTTTCCAATGCCAGAAGAACCTCCTGTTATTAAGGCGTATTCTCCGTATTTTTCTTTATAATTCATAATTATTTATTTTGTAAAGTGTTTAATAGCGTTTGCATCATTCGCTTGCCTTGTATGTGGTTTTGCATACTTTTAGTTATTGTTAATGCACCATAAAATGTAGAGTGCAGTAATTCTGTTAGCGTTTTCGAATCAATTGAAACCATTAGGTCGCCATCTCCCTGTGCTTCCTTTACACAAGGTTCGATAGCTTCAACAAAACTGTTGAACTCGATTGCAGCAACTCTTCCAGCGGTATGATTATTCGAGCCTAATTCTGACATAATATTATTGACCATACATCCCATAAAATTATTTTTAGGTTGAGCTTCAAACATAGCGTCATACAGGTCTTTTAGTCGGTCAATGGCAAGTGGTTTGTTGCTTTCTTTGGAAAGTTGGCGAGTCAATCGCTTCACGGTCATTTCACCATAAACTTTCAATCCTTCAAGTAAAAAATTCTCTTTGCTTTTAAAGGCATTATAAAAAGCCCCTTTCGTCATTCCTGTCACCTTGCAAATTTCATCTACTCCAAGGCTGTTGTAGCCTTTGTTACAAATCAATCCAAGCCCTGTTTTTAAGACTTGTTCTTTGTCGTGTTTAATGTTCATTTACTAAGATTTTAACCTTTTGATGGTGCAAATTTATTTAAACAGAACGGTTGGTACAAATAAAAGTACTTTTATTTTAATTTTGGTAATTTTTGCTAAGAGCCTTAGTGATTTGTCGAGGTTCGCAATGCTTGCAGCTAACGTTCCCGCATTTAAGCAGTTGGTACAAATAACTACTTGAGCTGAGACTGGTGCTGATGAAGTTACAAAAGAAAAGGATATAATATGCTGCTGGGCTTTATACTGCCAAGCTGAGAACTGAAGTCGGGTAATGTTATTTGCTCAAGACCTGCACAAAAGTACCAATTGCTGAAATGCAATGTTGTGCGATCTTTTATTTCTTGGTTGGAATTACCTCTATGATTTTTCTTAGTGTTTTGTCATCGATTGAGTCAAATTCAGCTTTGTCATAAATTGTAAGCAAGTAGACTTCTTTATGAGGTGTAATTACATAAGTGATAATTCGTGCACCACCACTTTTTCCTTTGCCTTTACTTTTAATTGAGACCCTAATTTTATACGCATCATTTCCTAATGCGGTACCCTGTGTTGGTTGATTGGAGAGTGAAATTGCTAATTCTTCCAATTCGGATTTAAGAGAAGGATATTTTTTTATTAACCGGTTGGCTTCCTTTTTAAATTTGTCAACCGGTATAACCTTATAGTTCATTAAGAAAATCAGTTAGTGATTGTTTTTTTCCTTTAGATTTTCTTAGTGATTCGGCTTGACTGAAAGCAAGTTTAAGATCTGTTTTAAGCTTAAGCACTTGGTCAGACTTTTTGATATGAGAAAGTACTTTTTCCCATTCGCTAACTGGCATTTGGACGGCTTGAGTTTTGCCATTCAAATCGTTTACATATTGGAGTGCTATTTTCATATGATAAAATTAGTGTTTTTTACGAACTTATGGAGGACCTGAAGAAAAGGATAAAATTTCGCACAACGTTCGAGGCTTGCCGCAGGGCTGGTATTTTATAACTGTCTGCCCGGCAACTGAAGCCGATTGAAAAACTGAAGTTGAAGTTAACAACTAAAAGCCAAATAGAATTCGGTCAAGCCCAATATTAGCTGATAGTTGTACAACTGCCGATTGTCATTCCGTCCGCCAGCCTTGCGGCAAACCTTTTGTTGTGCGTTCGTGCTTTTGTTATTCATCTGATTTTAAATTGTAGTGTTTTTTTATTAATGAATCAAGTGTCTTGTTTTGTTGCAAAGCGTTATCAATATTTACGCTAAACCAATCTATCGACACCGCATACTGGTCAAGCATATTAATAAATTTTTGAAGAACAAACTTCTCATTTGTGAAAAAGTAAGGAGTATTGGGTAGCTTCACTTCGTGATAAGTAAATTTTCCGCTTTTATAATACTCTCTAAATACGCTTGATTTAAAGATTTCATTGCTTGCATCGACAATACCTTGAAATTTCCTTTCAACCATATTTTTTTGCATATCACCTATAAAATTTCTTATATAACCATCATACTTACTAATTCCATTTGAAACATCTTTGTTTCTAATTAACCTGAAATTTCCTGAATTTTTTAATTGGTCAATTGTCCTGTCAGAATATATCCATTTAGTAAATCGGTTTAAGTAGACCTGATGTTGGTATATTTCTGTTGCATTCTTGTCTAATAATTCATTGTTATTTAATAACGGTATTAATGAGTCAATATGAGTTCTAACAATTCCGAAACTGCTTTTCATATTAGTCAATGTAGAGCTGTCGGTTTTAAGGTCTATAATCATGCTTTCCATAAATTCTTTTTCACGACTATGCTCAATAACATGTTCAAGTTTCCATTCTGCTAAGAAGCCACAAAACACTGCAAGAAATAACATTAAAAATTCCCAAAAATAAGATTTCCAATTTTTCTTATGGTGAGGTGCAGCAGGGTCGTGGGCATGATGATGTACTTCCATATTTTCAGCTTCTTGAATTGAATTATTAGTATCTGTGTCAACAATAGTTGGAACTTCGTCAGGAAGATTCTCCGATTGGTTATTTGTCGGATTTTCTAAAGGTATTTCGTCTGTATTATCTGACATTTATTTTTTAGACGTTTAAGTTATTATAGTGTCACTTAAGCATGACGCACAACGTTCCCGCATTTATGCAGTTGGTAAATCGAACTACTACAGCTGGAACAAGTGCTGAATGAAGTTACAAAAGAATAGGATATATTTTACTGCTGGGATTTATTCTGCCAAGCGGAGAACTGTTGATTGGAAATGTAATG
>JANYEA010000150.1 GCA_025363385.1 Bacteroidota bacterium
AATTGCCAATGGCGTTTATACCACCCATGGTCTTTATTTTCAAGAACATTTGACCTATAAAAAATGGCAGTTAATAACAGGAATCCGAGGTGAGTTTTTCCAATCTGGAACAGAACAAAATGAAATCACACGTGTAAATAAGCTCATTCCAAAAATTGGGATAAATTATGCTTTTAACAGGAACTATCACATTTATGCAAATTATCAAAATGGTTTTGATCCTTTTGAACCAAGTTCGGTTTTACAAGTTTTTAATCAGCCATTTAAACCCGTAACAAGTAATATGTTTGAAACAGGATTTAAAGCAGACTTATTAAGCAACCAATTATTAGCTAGTGTAGCTATTTACCAAATTACTATTAACAATCTTGCAGTAAATGCTAACGATATGAGTAATCCAAATTTGTATGTTCAAAGAGGATCACAACAATCAAAAGGCCTGGAACTAGAATTGCAAGGTAAAATCAATGATAACATCAGTGCTTTTACTGGGTATAGTTTTAATCAAACAGAAATTATAAAAAGTATTAAAAGTGAAGAAATTGGTATGATTGCAGCAAACGCACCAAAACACAGTAGTAATAGTTGGATAAAATATCGGTTTGCAAAGAGTATTTTAAATGGACTTAGTATTGCATTTGGGCATTCACAGGTTAGTCAAAGAAATACCCTAGATAAAGATGTTATTCTACCTGGATATGTAATGTTTAATACAGGTATTACTTATCAAATCAACCATTTTAAACTTGCGTTTAATATAAATAATCTTTTCAATAAAGTGTATTGGATGTCGGCCTATAATAATACAAATAAATGGCCTGGATCTTCTAGAAATAGTATGTTTAGAATTTATTATATTTTTTAATATTTATCATCAATTTTTTGCGCACATGAAACAGTTTTTAATTTTATTTTTTGCTTTATCAATTTTCAGTTCAATATACGCACAGGTCAATATCAAAAAAATACAGACAAGAGTAGACCTCCCAAATGGATGGTCACTTACACCTGCAGGTAAAAGTTTGCAATTAGGAGATTTGCCCTTGAATTTAGCTATCTCGTCTTCTAAAAAAATGATGGCAGTTACTAATAATGGGCAAGGGAAACAAACCCTTCAATTAATAGATCTGATAAATGAAAAAGTTGTTGATGAAATTAATATTGAAAAATCCTGGCTTGGTTTAAAATTCAGTGAAGATGAAAAATATTTATATGCATCTGGTGGGAATGATAACTGGATTTTAAAATACACAGTAAACAAAAACAAATTAACTCTAATCGATAGTATTGTTTTAGGAAAGAAATGGCCTATTCGAATTTCACCAGCTGGTCTCGATATAAATGATTCTAATAAATTATTGTATGTTGTTACGAAAGACAATAATTCGCTTTATACAATTGATTTAGCAACAAAGAAAACTCTCGAAATAGTAAAACTTCCAGCAGAAGCATATACCTGTAAATTAGCAATCAATAAAACAGAGTTATATATCACATGTTGGGGCGCTGGAAAATTATTGATCTACAACACTATTTCAAAAAAAATAACAGATGAAATTAATGTGGGCAGTAATCCTAACGATTTCTGCATTTCGAAAAATGGCAAATACCTCTTCATTGCAAATGCGAATGATAATTCTGTTTCCATTATAAATAGCAAAACAAAAAAAGTAATTGAAACATTAAACGCAGCATTATATCCAAATGCACCAAATGGCTCTACTACCAATGCAGTTTCTTTGAGTAGTGATGAAAAAACTTTGTATATCGCAAATGCTGATAATAATTGTTTAGCCGTTTTTGATGTTGCCACACCAGGCAATAGTCATTCTAAAGGATTTATTCCAGTTGGTTGGTATCCAACTGTTGTTCAGACAATTGGTAAAAAAATATATGTTGCCAATGGCAAAGGTTTCTCATCAGCAGCAAACCCAGGTGGCCCCAATCCTGTATCAGAAAATATTAAACTTGGGTTTCAAACAGGAGATACAACAAAACCAAAGGAGGTTGAATATATTGGCGGGCTTTTTAAAGGAAATTTATCCATCATTGCTGAGCCAAATGAAAAACAGTTAAGTATCTACTCTCAGACTGTTTATAAAAACACTCCCTATAGTAAGTTGAAGGAATCGGTTTCTACAGGTGAAATAAACAATCCGATACCCATGAAAATTGGAGACCCCTCTCCCATTAAACATGTTTTTTACATCATAAAAGAAAATAGAACTTATGATCAGGTTTTGGGGGATATGCCTGAAGGAAATGGAGATGCTAGTCTTTGTTTATTTGGCGAGAAAATAACGCCAAATTTACACGCACTGTCACGAGAGTTTGTGTTACTAGATAATTTTTATGTAGATGGTGAAGTAAGTGCAGATGGACATAATTGGAGTATGGCAGCTTATTCGAACGACTATTTAGAAAAAACTTGGGTAACCAGTTATGGGGGCAGAGGAGGCGATTATGATGCAGAAGGAAACCGAGCAATTGCCAATAATAAAAATGGGTTTATTTGGGATTATTGCAAAAGAGCTGGCATTAGTTATAGAACATATGGAGAATTTGCAGATGATTATAAACCCAATCTTCCAGTATTAAAAGATCATTTTTGTACTTATTTTACTAGTTGGGATCAACGAGTTAGAGATACTACAAGGGTTGGCCAATGGAAAAGAGATTTTGATTCATTGATTGCCATCAATGCATTGCCCCAATTAAATACTTTACGCATTATCAATGATCATACAGAAGGTTTAAGTAAAGGAAGACCCACACCTTTTGCGCATGTTGCCGATAATGATTTAGCCATTGGAATGTTTGTAGAATATTTAAGTAAAAGCCCGGTTTGGAAAGAATCTGCCGTATTTATTGTAGAAGATGATGCACAAGATGGCCCAGACCATGTAGATGCACACAGAACAACTGCTTATATAGCTGGTGGTTTTGTAAAAAGACATTTTGTAGATCATTCCATGTATTCCACTTCTGGTATGTTAAGAACCATTGAATTGATTTTAGGATTGCCTCCTATGAGTCAATATGATGCAGCAGCTACTCCCATGTTTAAAAGTTTTAGTAATCAGGCAGACTTAACTCCATTTATTGCAAAACCGCTTCAAACAGATATTAACGCAAAAAATATAACTGAGAGTGCATGGCAACGTAAAAGTGAGCAATTTAATTTTACCAAGGAAGATAGAGTTTCAAGCAGAGAATTTAATGAAGTTATCTGGAAAGCGATAAAAGGACTTGACGCAATAGTACCTGCACCTAAAAGGGCAGCCTTTGTAAAAGACACTTTATTAGAAGATAAATAAATCAAATTCAAATATTAGATAGAGCTGCATCAAGTATATTTATTGCTTCCATTAATTGGGCTCTAGTAATGATTAATGGCGGACATAATTGTAAGACATTTCCCTGAGAAATCTTAAAACTTAGTCCATGCTTTAAACAGTAATACATTACTTTTTCTGCCTCATCAAACGCTTTAACCTTTGTGTCTCTATCTTTCACCAATTCTATACCCCAAAGCAACCCAATACCTCTAATATTTCCAATAACA
>JANYEA010000071.1 GCA_025363385.1 Bacteroidota bacterium
TAATAACTATTTTTACCGGACACTAGTGTAACAAAATATTTAATCAAACGTTAGCCATAATTAACATCTTATAACTGGAAAAACTAAACCTAGCTATTAATTTTGAAAAGTCAACCACATAATATGAGGCCCTTATTATTTTGTTTTTTTCTGGTAATATTAGCCGGATGCGCAAATAACCAACAAAAAGTAATCGTAACCATTTGTAAAGAGGTAAAGAATTCTAGAAAAACATGCAGTACCATGGTTGGTTTAACCGCAAAATGTGCAGAATGTACCCGACCAAAGGAAAATATTGAACTTGAAAATGCAGGGCAATTGGATATATCACCCTTAGAGTTGCAGAAAAATAGTATGTTTTGGTAATACTTCTAAAAAGGTTTAAAAAGGGAAAGTCTGCTCAATAGCAGACTTTCCCTTTTTAGCCACTCCCCTTTTCCTTACCTTTGCAAACTATAAAAATCAGCTGCAAACATGGAACTGAGCAAGAATTATATTCCCACCGATGTGGAAACAAAATGGTATGCACATTGGATAGAAAAGGGTTATTTCAATAGTAAACCCGATGATCGCGACCCATATACTATTGTTATCCCTCCACCTAATGTAACTGGGGTATTACATATGGGGCATTGCCTCAACAATTCCATTCAGGATATACTAGTTCGAAGGGCCAGAATGATGGGGAAAAATGCTTGTTGGGTTCCTGGAACAGACCATGCTTCTATTGCAACTGAGGCGAAAGTGGTAGCGATGCTACGTGAAAGAGGCATTGCCAAATCTTCATTATCCAGAGACGAATTTCTAAGTTATGCCTGGGAGTGGAAAGAAAAATACGGTGGAATTATATTACAGCAATTACGCAAATTGGGTTGCAGCCTAGACTGGGATAGAACCTCGTTTACGATGGATCCCGACTATTATCAATCTGTAGTCAAAGTATTTAATGACCTCTATGCAAAGGGGCATATTTATAGAGGCAAGCGTATGATTAATTGGGATGTACGTGCCAAAACTGCTTTGAGTGATGAAGAGGTGATTTATAAAGAAGTTCAAAGTAAACTTTACTATATCCGATACAGAATTGACACTGGTTCTGAATCGCATCAAGAATATATTACCATTGCAACTGTTCGTCCGGAAACCATTATGGGAGATACTGCCATCTGTGTGAATCCTATTGACGAAAGATTCAAACATTTACATGGCAAATTCGCTTTTGTACCCTTGATCAATAGAAGAATTCCAATTATTCCTGACGAATATGTGGAAATTGATTTTGGTACTGGTGCTTTAAAAGTTACGCCTGCACATGATATTAATGACTATCAGTTAGGTCAAAAATACCAACTCGAAATCATTGATACCATGAATGATGATGGCACCATGAGTGAGGCTTCACAGATTTTTATTGGGGAAGATCGTTTCGATGTCCGAAAAAAAATCATACCTGAATTAGAATCCGCAGGTAATTTGGTTAAGATTGAAGAGTATACCAATCAAGTGGGTTTTAGCGAAAGAACAGATGCTGTTGTTGAATCAAGATTGAGTTTACAATGGTGGGTTAGTATGAAAGCTATTTCTGAACCCGCATTAAAGGCAGTAATGGATGAAGAAATAAATTTTCATCCTTCTAAATTCAAAAATCTTTACCGTCATTGGATGGAGAACATTAAGGATTGGTGCATCAGTCGACAGCTTTGGTGGGGGCATAGGATACCGGCCTATTATTTAGAAGATGGATCTTTTGTTGTGGCACATTCTTTAGAAGAAGCTTTCGAAAAATTCAAAATTCAAAATTCAAAAGTTCAAATAGAAGATATTAAACAAGACGAAGATTGCTTAGATACTTGGTTTTCAAGTTGGTTATGGCCATTTGAAGTATTCAAGGGTTTATCTGAACCTGGCAATGCGGAAGTGAAATATTATTATCCTACCAACACATTGGTTACAGCTCCAGAAATTATTTTCTTCTGGGTAGCAAGAATGATCATGGCTGGATATGAATATCAGGGCGAAAAACCATTCAGCGATGTATACTTTACTGGTATCGTTAGAGATAAGCAAGGTAGAAAAATGAGTAAGAGTTTAGGTAATTCGCCAGATCTACTCGGATTAATAGATCAATACGGTGCAGACGCAGTAAGGTTTGGAATCATGATTGCATCCCCAGCGGGTAATGATTTATTATTTGATGAATCTTCATTAGAACAAGGAAGAAATTTCAATAACAAATTGTGGAATGCACTTAAGTTGCTGAAAATGTGGGAAGCACGGCAGGCCGACCTTAGTACAGATCTTAAAAATGATTTTGCGATCAATTGGTTTGAAAACAGACTCCATACAGTAAAAGCAGAGGTGGAGGTTTTGATGCAACAGTTCAGATTAAGTGAAGCATTAAAGATTATTTACTCTTTGGTTTGGGATGATTTCTGCAGTTGGTATTTAGAGTGGATCAAACCTGGTTTTGAAAAACCTATGGATAAGGCTGTTTACCAAAGAACTGTAACTTATTTCGAAGAATTAATGCAATTATTGCATCCATTTGTGCCATTTATTACAGAAGAGATTTACCATTTATTAGATGAACAAAGTGATGATCTCTGCATGAAACAAAATCAACCTATCAAAGTTGCAAACGAATCTATTACAGCAGCAGGCGAATTATTAAAGAATGTAATTTCAGCATTAAGAGATGCCCGAAATAAGAACCAATTAAAGCCTAAAGAAACAATCAAACTGCATATCCAATCTGAAAACATTAGTAGTTATCAAGACATTGAGAAGATATTGGCGAAGCAAGTAAACGCAGAGGAAACTAAGTTTACAACAGAACCAATTGCCAATAGTATTGTAGTTGCAATAGAGAAAGATAAATTCTTTATAGAGACAGAAAAAGTATTAGATGCAACAACACTTAAAGCTGAATTATTGAAGGATTTAGAATATCAAACTAAATTCCTGCAAAGTGTTTCCCTCAAATTATCGAACGAACGTTTTGTACAAAATGCGAAGCCTGAAGTAGTTGATTTTGAAAGAAAAAAACAAGCAGATGCAGAAGCGAGGATTAAGACGATTGAAGAAAGCTTAGGGAATCTTAATTAAAAAATCAAAATTCAAAAAAATACTAGATGAATTCATTTTTAAAGCCACTCAGTTTCACCTTAATTTTTGTTTCTAGTTTATTTTTTTTCAATCAGCTTAATGGTCAGAATTGGGATATTAATTTGCTCAAACAAATCAATCCTTCCAACCCGAATAGTAGCACTTGGAAAAATATTTCTTCAACTTCTGAACCTCTATGTGTAGCTGCTCCAATTGGAATGTTCGCCGTTTCTTTAATCAACCATGATCAAAATCTAAAAAAGTATTCTTTTCAACTGGCGGAATCAATAGTGATTACTGCTGCTATCTCTGAAGTTATGAAAGTTACGATCAATAGAGATCGCCCTTTTGTGAAATATCCTTTGGATGTTTTCCCGAATCAAATAGATGAAACCGGAAAATCAATGCCATCAGCACATACTGCATTGGCTTTTACAACAGCCACATCCATTTACCTTGCCTATCCCAAATGGTATGTAGCATTACCAGCATTTACCTGGGCTACCGCAGTTGGCTATAGTAGGTTATACCTTGGACAGCATTACCCTTCGGACGTTATTATAGGTGCTATTGTAGGGGGTGGCAGCGCATACCTTACCAATTGGCTGAATAAGAAATTCATAGAGAAGAAAAAAACAAAAATGGTGAAAGCACCAGCTTAGTGAACCAAAATATGGGTTTGCTTGATTATACCCATTACAAAAACGCTTTGCACGTGTCCGATGTTTTCGGCCTGACTTAATTTATTGACGTGGAAATCATAATAAGCATCCATACTTTCTTCCACAACTTTCAACATAAAATCGAATTCACCTGATATATTATAACATTCAATTACTTCATTCATTTCCTGAATGCTTTTGATAAATTTGGCACCAGCACTTTTATTATGTTGTTTTAAAGAAACATAACAAATCACCATCAACCCTTTTTTTACTTTAGTATGGTCTACTAATGTGGCGTATTGCTTAATTACTCCAGATTCTTCCATCCGTTTAATTCTTTCATGAACAGGAGTTGTACTTAAATGTACCTGTAATGCTATTTCTTTTACTGTTGCCCTTGCATTTTGCTGTAATAATCGAAGGATGGCAAGGTCTTTTGCATCTAGGTCTTCAATGATAGAAGTAGAATCAGCTATTTTGGTCGATTTTGCCATTGAATTAAGCATATTTATTCTACAAAATACACATTTTATACAATTATATCCTAAAAAATAAGAAGATAACTAGTATTCTATTCTATCATGATACATTTGCGGTTCATAAAAAAGAAACTATGTCAACACTAAGCTCATCTATCGATTTCAGCCTTTCTTATAAAGTGGCTGACATCACATTGGCCGATTGGGGTCGCAAAGAAATCCGTTTGGCTGAAGCAGAAATGCCCGGTCTTATGTCTTTACGCGCTGAATATGGTGTTAGCCAACCTTTAAAAGGCGCACGTATTGCTGGATGTTTACACATGACCATTCAAACTGCCGTATTGATTGAAACTTTAGTTGCTTTGGGTGCTGAAGTTAAATGGAGTTCTTGTAATATTTTCTCTACACAAGATCAAGCTGCTGCTGCTATTGCTGCTGCAGGCATTGGTGTATTTGCCTGGAAAGGTCAGTCTCAGGAAGAAGCTGATTGGTGTATCGAGCAAACATTATTCTTTGGTGGTGAAGACCGTCCTTTGAATATGATCTTAGATGATGGTGGCGATCTTACTAATATGGTTTTTGATAAATACCCTGAGTTTGTTCAACATATCAAAGGTTTATCAGAAGAAACCACTACTGGTGTTCACCGTTTATACGAGCGTATGGCGAAGGGTACATTACCTATTCCTGCGATTAACGTGAACGATTCTGTTACCAAATCTAAATTCGATAATAAATACGGTTGTCAGGAATCATTAGTTGATGCAATTCGAAGAGCTACGGATGTAATGATGGCTGGTAAGATTGCGGTTGTGGGTGGATATGGAGATGTGGGTAAAGGTTCAGCACTTTCTTTGAAAGGAGCAGGATGCCGCGTGATTGTTACTGAAATTGATCCGATTTGTGCTTTACAAGCTGCCATGGAAGGTTTTGAAGTAAAACCAATGTCAGAGGCTGTAAAAGAAGCAGATATTATTGTAACTGCTTCAGGTTGTCGCGACTTGATTACTGAAAAACATTTCCGTTTAATGAAAGACAAAGCGATCGTTTGTAACATCGGTCACTTTGATATCGAGATTGATGTAGCTTGGTTAAATACCAATTATGGTCATACCAAAGACACCATCAAACCTCAGGTGGATCTTTATACAATTGATGGAAAAGACATCATTTTATTAGCAGAAGGCCGCCTTGTAAACCTAGGTTGTGCAACCGGACACCCTTCTTTTGTTATGAGTAATTCATTCTCAAACCAAACTTTGGCTCAAATAGAATTGTGGAACAACTTCAAAAACTATGAGAACAAAGTGTATGTGCTACCTAAACATTTAGATGAGAAAGTAGCACGTTTACACCTTGCAAAAGTGGGTGCTGTTCTGGATGAATTAACTGAAGCACAAGCAACTTATTTGGGTATCTCAAAAGTTGGACCATTTAAGGCTGACTCATACAGATACTAATTATGTGAAGAGATAAGATTGAAGAATCTTTTATACAATTAAAAACCCAAGGCTAAAACTTTGGGTTTTTACATTTTAGTCAACTAAGTCAATAATTAAGACTCTTATCTCTTTTCCCTTATCCCTTATCTTATTTCTTATCTCCAAACTTTATTAACACCCTATTAATAAAAAGCAAACTGTTTAGAACTTATGCAGTATTACTTTTGATAAAATCAGTTGAATGAAACACAATTTTATCATAGGAGCATTGGCTGCAGTTCTTTTGCTGGCAGCATGTAAAAACAACAACGCAGAAAATAAAGCTGCAAAAGATTCGAGCAATTTAGCCACAGCTAAACCACTGCCTGGAATAGCAATTAAACTTGATAGTTTAAAAAGGTATATTTATTTAACATGGGACGACTCACCACAACCCCCAGGTACTGTTAATTGTAAATCTGTGTTTCGTGAGCAGGCTGTTAAAGCCACATTCTTTAGCGTAGGCTTTAACCAAGTTGGCCCCTGGAAAAAAAGAATCATTGATAGCTTAAGAAATGATTATCCGCAATTTTTATTGGCAAACCACAGCTTTAGCCATGGCTTTAATGATAAGTATAGCAAATTCTATTCACCTGCAATGACTGATAGTGCATTGAACGACTTTCTTCGAAATGAGAAAGATCTAAAGATTCCTGTAAAGATTATCCGATTACCAGGGAATAATACATGGGCTTCTAACGGCATCATCACTGGACAAAAAGCGGAAAACCCTTTAATCGTTAAACTCGATAAAATGGGTTATAAAATTGTAGGTTGGGATATTGAATGGGGGCAATTAGGCAAACAAAAAGCACCAAAGGAATCAGCGGAGGAAATGGTAAAAAAGATAAACCAGAAATTCGAAGATGGAAGTTCCAATCAGCCAAATACGATTGTAATTCTTTCACATGATCGATTATTTGAGAAAAAGCAATTTGCAGATTCATTAGCAAAATTCATCTCTATCCTTAAACAAGATAAACGTAATGTGTTTGAAACTATTGACCATTACCCTACAGTACAAAACAAATAATTGATTTTCAATACTAAAAGGGGTAACCAAACAAGCGTTTGTTTACCCTTTTTGATGTAAAAGCCTATATTTCGGCAACTATAAAACCTTATCTTCGTCGCCCATCAATAAATCACAAAACAAGTATAGTTAATGAACAGCATCAAATTGAATCCCACTCGCTTAGAGGTAATGCACTTTTTAGGTCAGAAAATTGATGACATCATAGAGCAATTTTTAAAAAAAATAGACGAGAACTGGCAACCTTCTGATTTCCTTCCAGAAAGCAATCAACCAGAATTTACAAAAGAAATTTTAGAAATTCAGGCTCAATGCAAAGAACTGCCCTATGAATACATGGCCATATTAGTTGGTGATATGATTACAGAAGAAGCATTGCCAACATATGAAAGTTGGTTAATGGATGTGGAAGGTGTTAGTAAATTAGAACCACAGGGCTGGAGCAAATGGATGCGCATGTGGACTGCAGAAGAAAACAGACATGGCGACCTTTTAAATAAATACATTTACTTATCCGGCAGGGTAAATATGCGTCAGATGGAAATAAGTACTCAATACTTAATTGCCGACGGTATGGATATTGGAACCGCAACAGATCCATATAAGAATTTTGTGTATACTTCATTTCAAGAATTGGCAACCAATATTTCACATCGTAGAACAGCTACCCTAGCCAAAAAATATGGCAATGAACAATTGTCTAAAATATGCGGAGTAATTGCATCGGACGAAATGCGACATGCAAAAGCATATAAAAGTTTTGTGACAAAAATATTTGAAGTTGATCCAAGTGAAATGATGTTGGCTTTTGAAGAAATGATGCGTAAAAAAATAGTGATGCCAGCTCACTTCTTGCGTCAACAGGGCGAAAAGATAAGTACAAGCTGGTCGCATTTTAGTGATGCGGCTCAGCGCATTGGTGTGTATACCAGCATGGATTATACAGACATCATGGAATCGTTAATTGAAGAATGGAATATTGGAAATATTTGTGGATTAAATAGTGCAGCTGAAAAAGGGCGAGATTATTTAATGGCATTACCCGACAGATTTAGAAAAGTTGCAGAGAGATCTGGAATCAAAGCACCATTAGAATATCGTTTTAACTGGATTTATTAATAGAAAACCACTTTTAAAAAAGCCATTTTTCGAATGGCTTTTTTAATGCCCTATTTAAAACAAGATTCATGTCTGAACAAATGCATAAAACAATTTTTGATGTTTCCCTTTCAGACGAAGTTGCAGATGATCTATTTGTAACTAAAACGATGGCTGTCTGCATTTTCGAATTCTTCCAAAAAAACTCTTTGTTTTTGTGGTCGGATATTCACAATTGCGAAGATCGAGCAGAAGCCATGGCCATATTGCTTCTACACTGGGATATTCCTCATTATAAAGCCTGGCTATTTGATAGTTACTTTTTAAAGAATGAAGAAGGCAGTTTACAAAATGAATGGAATTATCATGTATGCATCATGCTTCCCGTAAAAGAAGACTCATCAGAAAAAATGGAATATTATGTGATAGACCCGGCCCATTCAAGTCAGTTACAAAAAATGTTTAAATGGGCAGACGATCTTACAAAAAATGCTTTTAGTTACCATATTATTAAAAATGGTTACACCTATATTTTTCCAACTGGGCAAATTTCCCAGCAAAACTGGCATTTCAGAAATAAACAGAATTTCAAATGGACTATGCAGGGTTTAGCAGGGATTAATGGCGTGAGCAATAGTGGAAAAGCTGCTGTGGTATTCAACAAATATAAAATACTACGCACACAGAAAAGCTTTACAGAACTAAAAAACAGAAAACCTGATTTTGGAAAATAATCTTTCTTTTTATAAATGATTTTATAAAATATCTTTATTTTATGAATAACAATATATCTATCTCTGTTGTAACCGACACCGACATCATTGAATTAGTGCAACTCGTAAATAGTGCTTATCGTGGCATCAGTTCAAAGAAAGGCTGGACTACTGAGGCCGACTTACTGGAGGGTGTTAGAACAGATCCAGATACTTTATCAGAACAATTAAAACATTCCGACCAAACCTTTTTAAAAGCAATAGATCCTTCCCGAAAAATTATCGGTTGTGTAGGATTACAAAAAAAGAAAGATATCCTTTATTTAGGTATGCTTACCGTACAACCAGATATACAGGCAACCGGTATTGGAAAAAAATTATTAATTGCAGCAGAGGAGTTTGCAATTAATCATGCTATTTATTGTATTGAAATGACGGTTATTTCAGTACGTCATGAACTCATAGCCTGGTATCAAAGAAGGGGCTATCAATTAACGGGTGAGAAAAGAGCATTTCCAAATGATCCTAAGTTTGGAATTAAAAAGCAGGACCTAGAATTTGTTGTACTTGAAAAAAAATTAGGATAAAAAAAATCCCTTACCAATTTTGTTTGATAAAGGATTTTTTTTAGAATTGGAATCAATTTAGTACCCCCATTTTTTCATGATTTCCAAATCTTGTTTCACTGATTCGATTGCTGTTATTTTTTGATAGGATTCCTGCTCGATAATAAAATGAGTAGTTCCCCCTGTTTTTTTACCTTCATCAATAATGGCTTTCACACCAACAACTCCAGCTCCCAGAACGGTACTATCATATCCATCATTCATTTCACCTTTTACTGTAGATGCTATTTCATCTTTGACATGCATCAATTCAAAACGACCAGGGTAGCTTTTAACGATTTCTAATGCCCTTCCTCCTACACCATACATATTTCCAATATCTAATTGCTGTGCAACCAGATTTGGATCTGTGTGTTTAATCATAATATCGAACACCTTTTCACCATTTAATTTTGAACTAAATTCAAAATTATGGTTATGATAACCAAATTTCATACCTGATTTTTTACACAATTCGCCCGATTTATTAAATACTTCCATATAAGAAATTAAACCATCGTAGGTAGTTCTAAGGGTTTCATCTAACCAAGGACTAATTACAAATTTCTGACCGCATATTGCTGCATCTTCAATTGTATACTTCCAAGCATCAGTAAAATCTTTTTTCGATCCATCCCAATGATTGCGTCCCATAACAGTATGGCCACTTGGCATTTTCATACCCAAATCGTTCAAGATTTTTACAAATTCCTTCGCGGAATATCCATAGAATTTTCTATTCCCATAATTTGCATGTTCTACATTTTTATAGCCCATTGCTGCCAATTGCTGTAATGTTCCTAATGGGTTGGTTTTCATATCATCCCTTACGGAGTATAATTGTATACCTAATACGGATGAATTTTTGGCTGCGGCAAATACGCCACGGGGCACTAGGGCAGTTCCTGCCAGCACCATCGCGGTTTTACTAATGAATTCTCGTCTTGAAGATTGCATATTATTTGTTTTCGTTTATGGCAATGAATAGAAGCTTTATTGCATCTATTTATAAATTTCTTATCAATTTAATCGTTTCCTTTGAATTCTACAAGTAACATCTATAAACGGCATTAAAGTTGCTACAATTTCAATAAGCTAGTTTATACAAGTACCTTTATGCAAATGCTTCGAAAAACCATCATACCTGTAATAATAGTCAGTCTATTTATTACCGTGTTCATGCCAAAGATGGCTTCATCCCAATCGAAGGATAACAGTGATAGTTTTTTTCTAGCTAAGAAAAAAGGGATTTGGGGTAAAATAGGGAAAAGCATTTCTATTAGCAGCTTAGACCAGCCAACTATAGAAGATGGTGTAAGAAAGAATGAGGCAAGTTTTGTAAAATTCAAAGGGAAATTGATCCGTGCAATTATAGTACAAAAATTAGATTTTAACGGTACCGTAAACGATACTTCAAAAACAGCTAAAAATTTCTTTAGTGATATTGGCAATAAACTGCATCCAAATACTTCAGATAATGTAATTAAACGCAATCTATTTTTCTCTGAAGGAGATACCTTATATCCGGCATTAGTGGCAGACAACGAAAGATTTCTTAGGGATATCAGTTATTTACAGGATGCCCGTATTATAGTTAGAAATTCCAAAAACAGTTTTGACAGCGTTGATGTATTTATTATTTGCAAAGATGTTTTTCCAGTTGGAGGAAGTGCAGAATTGGGAAGTGCGAAATTGATTAATTTTGAGGTCAACAATGATAATTTAGCAGGAACTGGCGATCGTATCGTTTTTAAAAATATGATTGATCTAGACAGAACACCCCATTATGGTATCAGTGCAGAATATTTAAAAAGAAATATAAGGGGAAGTTTTATTAATGTTGGTTTGGGATATAGCAATATTGAACCTGCATTTAACAGTGGGCGTAGAGAAGAAACTGCACTTTATGTAAAAGCAGAGTTACCCCTTGTTAGTCCGTATAGTACCTGGACTGGTGGTTATGAGTCTTCTTTACGTTTTACTCGAAACAACTATATCAGCGATTCCCTGTACGCATCCGACTATAAATATGAGTATCGCCTTTTCGATAGTTGGGTAGGTTATAATATCGGCGCAAAAAAACATATTGCCGATCGATTCCAAAATCGAAGAAAGCATTTATTAGCATTGAGAGGCGTTTATAGAAATTTTATTGCTATCCCATTTATCAATAAAACTGTTTACAATAGTCTTTATTCAAATCTTACTTCAGTTTTGGCCTCTATTTCTGTTTTTGAACAGGATTATTATCATACGAATTTTATTTATGGTTTTGGTAGAAACGAAGACGTACCCGAAGGTTTTTCAATAGCACTTACAGCAGGCTGGACCAATAAAAACAATTTTTCAAGGCCCTATCTCGGCTTCGATTATCAGCGTTATTATTTTACCCGTAAAAATGCCTTTGTAAACTATTTATTCAGATTTGGAACCTATTATGGTAGTAATCAATTAGAAGATCTTAGTCTATTAACAGGGCTTGAATATTTTACAAAACTCAGAAAAATAAAAGGTTCAAGATGGCTTACCCGTCAATTTCTTAGCGGAAGTATTACGCAATTATTAAGAACCAAATTAAACGACCCTTTACGTATTTCGAGTATTTATGGATTACCCGAAATAAATAACGTTACTATTAAAGCTTCAACAAGAGTTACCGGTAACTACGAGTCGGTTTTTTATAATACATGGAAGTTCTTTGGATTTAGTTTTGCTCCATTTGGATTTACGAATATTAGCTATCTAAGAACCAATGGCTCAACTGTTTCTGATGGCGATATTTATACATCTATTGGAGCCGGAGTTAGAACTAGAAATGAGAACCTTGTTTTTGGAACAATGGAATTACGGGCCTATTATTATCCAAGGGCTTTAGATAACATGAATGTGTGGAATCTTGTTTTCAATACTGCTTTAAAATACAAATACAATAGTCAATTAGTTAGAAAGCCCGACTTTGCCATCGTTAATTAATACCATTCAAAAAATAGATCAAATTTTCTTTTGGATTCCCATTAAATTGCCTTTAAAATCAACACTATGAAAAAACTACTAGCCATTGTATTTCTTATTGGATTATTCAATACCCAAAAAAGCTTTGCTCAAGACGACAAATCAAAAATGCCTAGCCCACCAGCAACTGTATCCACTACATTAGCTTCGGGTGCTATGGTTACCATCAATTATAGTCAGCCTGCTGTGAAAGGCAGAATCATTGGTAAAACAATTGAGCCAATGGATGGTAAGGTATGGCGCACAGGTGCTAATGATGCCACTGTTTTCGAAAACAGTAAAGACATTACAGTGGAAGGGAAAAAATTGGCAGCGGGTAAATACGGTTTTTTTACTATCGTAAATAACGGAGAATGGACCATCATTTTTAATAAAACATGGAAACAATGGGGTGCTTTTCAATACAAAGAAACTGATGATGTATTAAGGGTTCAGGTAAAAGGAAGCAAACCTGCAAGTTTTTGTGAAAGAATGACATTTTTGGCAGACAAATCCGGGAAAATTTCTTTGCTCTGGGGCGACAATCAGGTGAACTTTCAAATCAAATAAAAAACGTAACATTACTGAAAAGCCAATCCATAGGGTTGGCTTTTTCTTTTACAAAATACAACCTTTAACTTTGCTTATTGTTATGTAATTAATAGCAGTTTCATAACTTCTGCAATTAACCTTATGGTACAAGCATATAACTTTTTGGCAAGCTGGCAATTATTTCCTGAGAAAAGCAGTTTTCAATTTGGATTGGTTCCTAAATCCGGTAATTACAAAATCGAATCTTCTCAGAATGGCCATAGTTTATTAATCAGTATCAATTGGGTAAGTATTGAAAATGAGGCTTTTTATAGTCAGTATGAAGTTGTTCCAGATAATGAACTTCGCCCCTTTAATGATCAGGGAATTGCAGATAGTATTATTGCCAATATCATCAATGCATCAACTATACGATGCCTATTTATAAAATCGGATAAAGAAATTCTTACTGTTACCCATGAAATTTTATCAAATGGCTATTTGAGAATTACACAAGAGGGATTCAATAAAGAAAACCTGCCATTTAGCAATATTGAGATTTACCATAAACAAATGAGTGTACTTCCCTATGCTTCATCAGTTGGAAGTGTAGCAATTAGGCCAACAAAGGAAGGCGTAATAAAACACAAGGCTCTGAGCGCTATGGAAGATCAAACCAATATGCAGTTAAATCAAATCAGGCAACAAATTGAATTACTCGCAAAGCAAGCTCAGGAAATAAGAAAAAGAAAAGAATTAAGTCTAATGATTTATGAAGCCAAACTCAGTTTCAAACCTCAGATTGGACAAGTGTATCATTTGTATGAGAAAAAAGACCATACCCATATATTATCGCTCGTAGCACCCCAAGAATGGGGCGGAGCTGGCCCTTATAAACAATTCCTTTCTTCGGTGCAACTATTAGCCGATCATACTTGGATTGAAGTTGGAACTGAAGCCGCTTTTCAATAAGCAATTAAGAAAGTATCCCATACAAGCTTCCTCCTTTTTCAAACAGACGATCGATTTTTCTTTCTATCGCAGGATCTTTAATTACGGGTGGCGCATGGTGAGGTTTGATTCTAGCATCTATAATCAAAGGGCCATTACAACCCCAATGTTTGTGAATAGTAAAAGCATCAATTCCATAAATATCGTGCGATGGATTACAACGGGTATAAGTAACCCATAAATAATTATTAAGACTGGCAGCTGTGAATGTGGCATCATCCGATAAAACAATCAATGCTATTCCAGAAATTAATTCATTTTTTTCACTTAATTGTGCATTTAAGGATGCGATTTCATTTGCGGTTTCTGTTTCATCCCTGTATTGTTTTGCTTCTAATATTAAAACCCCTGGCATGGCAATAGAGGGCTTATCAAAGCCATTCAATTCTTTAAAAATGGAGGGTACTTCAATACTTAGGGTTCTGATTGGTTTTCCATAAGCAGCAAGAACAACTTTACTACCTGTATTGATTCCGGTACCTGAATAATCAAGTGTATCAATGGTAGTATTTGTATAAAAATGAATATCCCTTTTAAAATCGATACGTTCAAGCATATATTGCATGAATGCAGTTATATTATGCGTAGATAACTGGTTGGTATCATCAGCTGTGATAAACAAAAACTTAGCAAGACTTAATTGTCCGGTACCCAATATATGATTTGCAATCGTTAACAATTCTGCTGGTTGCATTATGGGTAAATAAGGGGTATACCTTTCACTACCAATAGCTAGTAATAAAGGATGCACACCTGCAGCATCTACCGCATGAACTTCTTTTAAACCTGGCACTTCTAAAGGAATTGCTGCACCAGAAATTTCATGGATCAATTCTCCAAAACTGGTGTCTTCCTGAGGAGGTCTGCCTACTACTGTAAAAGGCCAAATAGCATTTTTCTTAGCATACACTTTGTGCACCCTTAACACAGGAAAAGAATGGGTTAAACTATAATATCCTAAATGATCACCAAAGGGACCTTCTGGTTTATTATCTCCAGGAAATACCTCTCCCGTAATTACAAAATCAGCATCTGTACTTATTCCAAAACCATCTGCATGGGTGTATCTAAATCTTCTTCCAGCCAAAACCCCGGCAAATGTCATTTCACTGATTCCTTCCGGCAAAGGCATCACAGCAGCAACTGTATGAGCTGGTGGCCCCCCTACAAAACAACTCACTTTTAATGGCAATCCTTTTTGATTGGCTTTAGTTTGATGCACACCAATCCCTCTATGTAACTGATAGTGTAATCCAATTTCTTTATTAGGGATATAATTATTACCTGTTAATTGAATGCGATACATACCAAGATTGGATTTCATAATCCCAGGAGCATCCATATCTTCTGAATAAACCTGTGGCAATGTAACAAATGCTCCCCCATCTTTTGGCCAATGTTGAATTAAGGGTAAGTCTGTAATTTTGATTTCTTCATAAAATATGGGCTGCTTTGATGGATTCTTCCAGGGTAGTGCTTTTATAGCGGCCAGTCCTGTTTTGAAATTATCTAATGGGTGTTTGAGGGCTTTCAAAGGATCTCCCTTTACATCAATCAACTGTTGTACTAAAGAAAGCGTATCTCTGAAAATAAATTTACTACGCTCAATGCTGCCGAAAATATTAGAAACTGCTCTAAATTTTGAGCCTTTTACATTTTCAAATAAAATAGCAGGCCCTTTTGCTTCATATACTCGTAAATGTATGGCAGCCATTTCAAGATAAGGATCCACTTCTTCTTTGACCCTTACTAAATGACCATTGGCTTCTAAATCAATTAAGCAAGATTCTAATGACTCGTAACTCATATCAATACAACAGTTCTTGATTCAAAAAGTTAAATACATTGCAAAGTTAGCTATTAATAACACTTGTAGATTCTGCCTATCTTTGCGATATGACAAAATTGAGTGTAAACATCAACAAATTTGCTACCATCCGCAATAGCCGTGGGGGCAATAATCCGGATGTAGTAAAAGCTGCTGTAGACGCCGAACGTTTTGGTGCCAATGGAGTAACGGTGCATCCAAGACCTGATGAACGACATATTCGTTATGACGATGTTCGAGACATCAGAAAAATCATCACTACAGAATTTAATATTGAAGGGAACCCCAAAGAACAAAAATTCATTGATTTAGTTCTTGAAACAAAGCCCCATCAGGTAACGCTTGTTCCAGATGCATTAGGCCAATTAACCAGTGATCATGGTTGGAACACGATAAAGCATAAAGACTATCTCATAGAAACCATTCATATTTTTCAAAGATCAGGCATTCGGGTTTCTATTTTTGTAGACCCTATCAACTCAATGATTGATGCCGCCGCATTAACTGGAACAGATCGTATAGAATTATATACAGAAGGTTATGCAACAGCCTATGCAAAAGGCGAGAGGGCTAATGCTATTGGGCATTATTTAGAAGCAGCAAAGAAAGCACATGAATTGGGTATGGGAGTAAATGCCGGACATGATCTTGATTTGCAAAACCTAAAATTTTTTAAACACCATATTCCTTGGTTAGATGAAGTAAGTATTGGACACGCTTTAGTTTGTGACGCCATTTATTTGGGCTATGAAAATACCATTCAAATGTATCAGCGTCAATTGCAATATTAAAAAATGACTGCTATAAAAAAAAAGCTAAAAAGAATATTAGAAAAAACAACTGGCGTTTTTTTCTTCAAGCAAATTCATTTTAGGTTTGAAAAAGGAAAAAACTATTTTAATAATCAACGATATAGGAGTAGGAACCCCAATCGTAAGATTCCTCCGGATGAATGGCTTTTTGAAACTTTTCAGCTAAACTATCAGAAATATTTTGAGGATGGAGATTTAGCTGCCAGGGAAATTTTAGAATGGGCTCAGGATTTTGTACCATCAGAAATACCCACTATTCTTGATTGGGGTTGCGGCACGGGTAGAATTGTACAACATTTACATCGTTATGATCCTTATCTCTTACTATACGGTGCAGATATCAACAAAGAGATGATAAATTGGAATCATCAAAATATTAAAGACGTATATTTTTCACATAACACCCTTAATACACCTACCACATATCCGAGCAATTACTTTGATCTGATTTATGGAATATCCGTATTAACACATATACCATCAAATAAACAAAAAGAATGGATTGAAGAAATGGATCGGATAATAAAATCTTCAGGAATATTTCTTGTAACAACCATGGGGACTTTTTTTCGAAAAAAATTATTTAATGATGAGAATTCACAGTTAGAAAATCAAGGTGTTTTCGAAAGCACATTTCAAGAAAATAATATTCTATTACCGGGAGATAGAAATTATTCGGTGTACGAAACAGCCGCATTTTTTGAAAATTTAATTAGCCCCTATTTTAGGGTATTGCATTATTATGATGGCAATATATACCCTGAAAAATTTGGTGGTCAGGATGTTTGGCTTCTCCAAAAAAAATAGCCTCTGAAATTTTCGAGGGCACTGAAAAAGTGTTAAGGAGTTAAAATTAAAAGGAGTAAAAACGCAAGTTTTTGCTCTTTTTTTTTATTTTGTGGTTGTAATTGAAAACATTGCCGAATGCTAGTTTTAC
>JANYEA010000087.1 GCA_025363385.1 Bacteroidota bacterium
ATTTTATGCTACAACATTTTATAAAAGTGTGCTTCGATGAGTATCCGGATGTGAATGGATTAAATACGCAAGATGCATCATTATTGCTTGCAGCGAGGGAAGCTATAGATCTTTCTTATGCACCTTATTCTAAATTTCAAGTGGGTACTGCTGCACGACTTGAAAATGGAATGATAGTAAAGGGAAGCAATCAAGAAAATGCCAGTTCCCCTGCAGGCCTTTGTGCAGAGAGGGTTCTGTTATCAGTTTGTTCTTCTTTATATCCAGGTATTCCAATTATTGATATGGCTATCAGTTATCATAATCAACAAGGAGAAAGCAATAAACCAATTAGTCCTTGTGGAGTTTGCAGGCAAAGTTTGAGTGAATATGAAAATAGGGTAAATCATAGTATTCGATTAATCCTGGGAGGTATGGAAGGAAAAGTTTTTATTATTGAAAGGGCAAATGATTTACTACCACTAGCATTTTCCAGTGCAGATATGAAATAAAAAAGCAATTGAAATATTGTAATTAAATATTATTTTTAAAGTATGGTTGTTCAAGTTCAAAAACGTAGTTTTTTTCATACTTATGTAAAGCTTGGATATTTATTGCATTTAATGACCATTGCAGAAATTGCTGTTATTCTGGGATGCTTTTTACAATTCAATTTGATCAAATGGGTTCAAGATGATTTCATCGTTGTAAAGTCAGTTTTACTTTTATCTTTTGTATGTGCACCTATTTTTCCTCAGTGCGATGCTAGATCGAGATATCAAAATTATAAGCAGGTAAAAGACCATTTATACATCTATGGTTTCCAACCTAGAATAATTAAACCATTTTCCTTTTCAAGGTGTCAGCGTGATGCAGTGCTAGCAGCGGCAGAAGAATTAGGAATGGAAAAAGAATGCAGGCAATATTTTATTGTTCAGGGGCATAAATGGTATCATGTACTACCAGATTTTCTTTACCATAAACCCGGATATTTATTCCAAAAAGCATTTTGGTTAAATACTTTTTTTGCAAAAAAATATCATTCAAAAATCGATTTTTCTACAATTACAAATCATCATCCCTATCAAGTATCAAAAGAAAAGCTGTATCAATTTAGTGAAGGGTCTATTATCTAATTAATACAGTGGTGCCTTTTAAATGAAAAGTCTGCCCGTTATCTTTATGGGTATAATCCAACATCCAAACATAAGTACCGCTTGGTTGTAACTCGCCTTTCAATCTGCCATCCCATCTTTGATGCCAATCGTTACTTTCAAAAATCACCTGACCAAATCGGTTATATACTTTAAAGCTTAAGTTTTGAGCCTTAAAAGCATTCAAAGGATACAGATAATCGTTTAATCCGTCACCATTAGGAGTAAATCCGGAAGGGATATCGATGTAACAGTTCGGTAAAACAAATACTTTCTTAATGCTAGTATCAGCACAGTTAAAAGCGTTTTGAACGATCTGTGTTACCAAATACTGGTTTTGTCTGCCATTAGCCTGAAAATAGATTCCAATGGGTTGTTTAAGGTTGCTTGTAATGCCATTCCCGAAATTCCATTTCCAGCTAATACTATTATTGCTGCTATTATCAATCACAATCAAACTATCGGTTATGCAAAGTGTATCAGGTAATATAAATCCTGCTTTAACGGTTTGATCGGGTAAAATAAAATTTTGGGCACTGCTATCTGAGCAGAAACCATTAGATACAAATAAAACCGCATGCAATTTTCCAAATTGATTGAATTTAAATATGGGATTCTGTAAATTACTATTGCCACCATTATCTAATTTCCAATTCCATTTATTGGCAGCATTATTTGCATCGTGAAAAAATTTCAAAGTATCATACTTGCATCCAACAATCAACTGTGAGGTATAATCTGCTTTCGTAACATTTTTTATGCTGAAATTGAGCGTAGCCCCCACTGCAGTTGGTTTTCCGCATTCATTTAAAATACTATTTCCATCAGTACCATTCTTCAAGTGAATTTGATAATTACCATTTGTCTTAATGGGATTACTTAGTATTACTTGAATAATATCTGTTAATCCACTGCTGCAAATGCCCTTTGCCGATTTGATATTTACAGGGGAGGGACCAGTGATGAAAAAATCAGATCCATCCTCAGCAATAGAACTGCAATTCATGGGTCTGCTAAAAACCAATTGTAAAGTATCCTGTATACAGACAACTGGTGAAATACTATCCATGGCAGTAGGAACTGCAGTTGTGAATATTAAAGACTCATTCAAGCCAACAGGTAACTGATTTCCGCAATTATCTAGCAATGTATTGTTATCGTTTCCAATTTTTGAGGTAACAGTATAGGTTCCGGGGGTTAGAATATTTTGCATCGTTAATTCCAAACTATCTGTATCGAACGAAACCGCACAACCACGGCCAACTGCTTTTGTAATTGAATTTGCTGAAGCGCCGGTAACACTGAAATCTGAACCATCTGCACTTAAACTACTGCAATTCATTTTTTTGTTCAGCATTAATAAGATCTGAGTGCCATCGCATACTGCATGCACTTTAGATAATAAAGGTGTAACAGGATCTATGATACTCGCTGTTCCTCCGCCAAAAGAAAGATGATAGCCAACTTGTGAGGGTGAAAAATTGCTAACCAATAAGATGTAATTGTGGCCTGCAATTAATTCAGGCATGGTACTAAATGTAGGATTCCCATTCACAGTTGCTGAGGCACATTCAAACCATTTTCTTCCAGTTGTGAAAGCACCTGTTTGTCCATACATCCCCGACCAGTTTGCAGAAATGATTAAACTACTATTGGTGTATACTTCCATGGGGTCGTGACCGGTGATATCAAAAAGCTCCCAATCATAATCATCATTAGAATTAATTGGAGTAATGGTAAATGCAAAATTTCCTGAAGAGAAACAGGTAAACTTATACCAAAATGGATTGATATCTGAGTAGCCTGCGCCATCTGTACAAGGAGTTGGTACACTTCTCCCCCCACAAAAAGGAACTACTTTTTGTTCAAATACCGTAGTTCCACACACGGGAAAGGCAGTTGTTGGATTTTGCCCGAGGGTAGAACAAGTTTGACTGAATCCTTCTTTAATTAGGACAAATGATAAAAATAGAGATATTATAAAACGATATTGGAATTTCACTAGTCAAATTTATTACTTCAGCTTCGAAAAGATTAAAAATCAAGTCAATCTTATGATAAAATTGATTCTTATTATATAATATATTATTTATTATATGTATAATTAATTGCAAATCAATATAATATATTCAAATCAATTTAATAACGTTATACGAACATCTTTTTGGCATGGTGTTTGGCTAAAAGGTAAAACATTTGTTTGCCTATCAAACCATAACTGAATAGTAGTTTTAAGTAAATTACTCACATTTAGAATTGGTATGGCGACTTTGTCTCAAATGATAAGAATGAAAAAAATAATTGCCATTTTGTTGTTTCTGATCTGTAGTCGACAGATTCATGCTCAGGTAGACACCACAATAATACCGTTGAAAGTAGATTCACTGATACAAATAAAAGATAGTGCATCACTTTTGAAAGATACCCTCGTTTTAGATTCCACCATAAAATTAGAGCCACTAGGTGGTTTTAAACTTAAGCCAAATGCTAAAGTTATCATAGGAATTGCCAGTTTTTATTCTAAAAACCTAGATGGAACAAAAACAGCCACAGGAGAATACTATAGAAATGCAAAACTTACTGCTGCGAGCAATAATTATAAGCTGAATACATGGGTTCGGGTAACAAATTTGAGTAACAATAAATTTGTAATTGTTAGAATAAATGATCGAATGCATCCGAGGATGGCCAAAAGGGGAAGGGTAGTTGATTTAAGCAGAACAGCTGCAAATGAGCTCGATTTTATGAAAAAAGGTCTGACGAGGGTTAGAGTTGAACCAATAGAGCGGATAAGTGTTGATTAATGGTGTAGAATTTAGCAGTTTATATTATTTTATAAAATCAAATCTTGCCTGTATTTTTGTTGGACCAATTAAAACTGTTTATGAAGAAAATTTTATTTTTTACTGTATTAGTAGGTCTATCTGCATTTAGTTATGCACAGACTACCAGTTATAAAAAAATGCCCTCACTTGGTGTTAACTTCTTTTTACAAGACTTTAAAACCCCCGCATTAATTAATAGTAGTTCATTATCTGGAGCACTTGCTAATAATTCATGGGCTAAAGTAAAAGACATGAGTTCTGGTTTAAGTATTCAGTACATGAATGGAATTACTGATCATATCGATTTTGCAACTAGTTTAGGAGGAACGTTTATTAACTATCCTTTTAGAGCTGAATCTGGTATGACGCCACTTGGAACCAATAAATTATTATTGGAATTAGATGCTGGTGTGAATATTAAGTTGTTAACTGATAAATACTTTTTAGTTCCCTACATAAATGCAGGTATTGGTGCTTCTATGTATGGGGGTTCTTATTTTGCTGCTTATATGCCATTTGGAGGCGGATTACAAATGAATTTAGGCGAGGGCGCGTTTATTCATACACAAATGAATTACCGTAGTCAGGTTTCTTCTTTCGCAACGAACCATTTAAATTATTCAATTGGGTTTTCAACTTCTTTAAAAGAGAAGAAAGCAGCTGTTGTTGTAGTTGCACCTCCACCGCCACCTCCTCCGGCGCCAGCTGATACCGATGGTGATGGTATTATTGATCCAAACGACAAATGTCCCACCGTTCCAGGTGTTGCGAAATACCAAGGTTGCCCTGTTCCCGATACAGATGGAGATGGCATTAACGATGATAACGACAAATGTGTTACTGTAAAAGGTTTGGCTAAATACGAAGGATGTCCGATTCCTGATACAGATAAAGATGGTATCAATGATGAAGAAGATAAATGCCCTACGGTTGCTGGTCTTGCTCGTTATCAAGGATGTCCAATTCCTGATACAGATGGAGATGGTATCAATGATGAGGAAGATAAATGCCCACACGTAAAAGGTACAGCTGAATTCTTTGGTTGTCCTTCATTGAATTTCAAAGCTGGAGATATTAATTTTGCAAATGGAAGCACTTTTCTAACAAAAGTTTCAAAAGCTGAGTTAGACAAAGGTGTGAAAGTGTTAACAGAAAACCCACTTTTGAAATTATATGTGGAAGGACATACTTCAAGTACAGGAAGTGTAAAATTGAATGATAAATTATCATTAGATCGTGCTTTCTCTGTGAAGTCTTACTTAGTAGGTAAAGGAATTGCTGCTGATAGATTAACAGCTACTGGATTTGGTAGCAGCAAACCAATTGCTGATAACAAAACTAAAGAAGGTCAAAAAGCCAATAGAAGAGTTGAATTTAAAGTTCAGGAGAACTAATAATCTTACTATAGAATTTAAAAGGCCCGTCTCGAGATTTCGTGACGGGTCTTTTGTTTATTGGAAGTTTATAATATATTGACTTCCCTCTCTAGTTGAATATCAAATTCTTGTAAAATTGAAAGAATTATTTTATCGGATAATGCAAGTATCTCCGAACCCGAAGCAGCACCATAATTGATCAATACCAATGCTTGTAAAGAATGACATCCAGCATCTCCTTCTCGATACCCCTTCCAGCCTACTTTTTCAATTAACCATCCTGCTGCTATTTTAATAGAGCCATCTTTATTCGGGTAGCCATTTATGGAAGGATATTTTTTAATGAGTTGCTCAAAATGAGCTTTAGAAATACTCGGGTTTTTAAAGAAACTACCCGCATTTCCAATTATTTGCGGATCAGGTAATTTACTTGATCGGATTTTAATTACAGCTTCAGAGATGGATTGAATACTGAGTTCTTTAATCCCCATTTTTGTTAATTCAGTTTCAATAGCCCCATAGTTAGTTTTATAAATTGGATATTTGCTCAATCTGAATAGAACATTTGTAATTACGAACTGATTTTTCTGGTTTTTTTTAAATATACTATCCCGATAGTCAAATGCACAATCCGCATTTGTAAAACGATGGATCGTTTGGTCTGCGATATGATACGCTTCCACCGATTCGATAATGTCTTTTACTTCCACACCATAAGCCCCAATATTTTGTATGGGAGCTGCTCCAACGGTACCAGGAATTAAACTCAGATTTTCTACCCCTGCCCATCCATTTTTAATACAGGTTACTACAAAATGATGCCAATTTTCACCAGCGGCAGCTTCTATATAAAAGTAGTTTGCATCCTCTCTTTTTAGTTGAATCCCTTTGATTTCATTTTTCAATACTAGGGTATCCAGTAAAGCCTGAGTTAATAATATATTACTACCCCCGCCTAAGATTAAATGTGAACTGATAATGAGATCTCGATATTGATCTATTATCTCAATTAGTTCATCTATACTGTTAAAAACACAGAAATCTCTTGCAATGGATTCAATACCAAAGCTGTTGAATTTTTTTAGAGATATATTGTTTTGTAATGGCATCTTTCTAAAAATAGGGAAAAGAGTTAGTTCGGATCTACATCTGTAATAATATGAACCGATCGATATCTTTTATTTGTTTGCAATATAATGGACTGTTGCTGTATGGCTATTTTACTTTGGTGTATTACGCGGTTATCTTTAGGTATTTTAAGAAGGATCTCCCAGATATATTGATTCCGAATTCTGTCGACTACGGGTTGTGATGGCCCCATCATATAATTACCCAACAGTGATTTGATACCATTAGAAAATACATTCGAGGCTTCTTCTGCAATATGTTTTTCCTTGTGTTTGAAATTAATCCTTATTAATCTTGTAAATGGGGGATAATTAAATTGTTTACGATTATCAATCTCAAACTTATAAAGTTGATAATAGTCATGGTCTTTAACGAATTGCAAAACAGGATGCTTCAAATTACTTACTTGAATAATTACTTTTCCATCTGCGTTTTTTCTACCAGCTCTTCCACTCACTTGTTCCATCAGTTGAAAAGCTCTTTCATTAACCCTGAAATCTGTAAAGTTTAATATTCCATCCGCATCAACTATTCCCACTAGGTTCACGTGTTCAAAGTCAAGCCCTTTTACTACCATTTGTGTACCTACTAATATGTCAATTCTTTGTTGTTCGAATTGTTTAATGAGAGAATCGTGTGCATTTTTTCCTTTTACACTATCATAATCCATACGAGCTACTTTTGCATCTGGAAATATTTCTAAAACCTGTTCTTCAATCTTTTCTGTTCCAAAATTTTTCTGAATAAAATGATGGCTGCCACAAGCCGCACATGTAGAAACAACAGGATATGTGCTGCCGCAATAATGGCAAGAAAGTTTGTGTTTAGATTTATGATAGGTAAGTGTTACATCACAATGTTCGCAATGAGGAATCCAACCGCATGTTTCACAAAGTAAATAGGGCGAATACCCTCTTCGGTTTTGAAAAAGTATAATTTGTTTATTTTCCTGCAATGTTTTTTCCATGCATGAAAGCAAAGATTCAGTAAACACAGTAATGCCATTAGGTGTTTCTACTCGATTTTTAAAATCTGCTAGTTCCATTTTAGGCAATTCTGCAGCACCATATCTTTCAGACAGGGTAACCAGCGCATATTTTTGTTGTTGACAGTTATAGTATGTTTCAATGCTAGGAGTAGCACTTCCCAATAATACTTTTGCATGAAATAAACCAGCATAATAAATGGCAGTATCGCGGGCATGATATCTTGGAGCGGGGTCTTGTTGTTTATAAGAAGCATCATGCTCTTCATCTGCAATGATTAAACCAAGATCACAAAAAGGTAGTAGGAGGGAAGAACGTGCACCAAGTACCGCTTTCAATTCACCTGTTTTTATTTTGTTCCAGATTTCAACTCTTTCATTTGCATTGAATTTAGAGTGATAAATTCCAATTTTATTACCGAAATGTAATTGTAATCTTCGAATGATTTGAGAGGTAAGTGCAATTTCAGGAAGGAGGTACAGTACTTGTTTATTCTGCTTTATATATTCCTCAATTAATTGTATATAGATTTGTGTTTTACCACTTGCTGTAACGCCATGCAATAAGCAAACTTGTTTGGATTCAAATGCTTCTTGAACTTGACTGAATGCGCGTGTTTGTGTTGTGGAAAGTTGGATATTTATATTTATTTCCTGAGTGTAAGCTGCAATTCTTGAAACACTTCTTTTTTGAACAGATAAAATTCCTTTATCAATAAGCCCTTTCAATTGTGTTACAGAAGCATTCGATTTTTTTAAAAGCTCTGATTGAATTACTTCGCCCTCTGTTTTTAAAAGGTATAAATAAGATAGGAGCAATTCCATTTGTTTGGGTGCTTTACCCCAGTTATTTAAAAGCGCAGCCAGGTTTTCTTCAATTGCATATTTTGGATGCAATAAAATGTAGGTTTGTTTTTTTTCTTGATATTTCTCGATTAATTCCTCCCACACATAGCAGATCCTTCTATCAATTAGTTTTTTTATAATAGGATAAATCTTTGAGCTATCTAATAATTGCTGCACTTCGCTTAACCTAAGTTCTTTCTTTAATTCAAGTGCTTCAGCAATAATGAATTCTTCATCATTTAAATCACTGTAAGATTCATCTTGCTCTTCATTCCAAATTAAAACACTCTCGCTTGATAATTTTAAATTTGCTGGAACTGCGGCCTGCATAACTTCACCTTCACTGCATAAATAATATTTAGCAATCCAATCCCATAAAGCAATTTGTTGCGGATTAATAAGCGGATCTGTATCTAAAATATTCATCAAAGGCTTCGGTGAAAACCCTGTTGGAGCTTCTTTAAATAAACGTTTTACAATTCCTGCATATTTTTTGTGTTTGCCAAGAATTACTTCTACACGAATGCCGGGTTGGATCCGGTCCTGCATTTCAGAAGGAACAGACCATGTATAATTCTTTGGTAATGCTAATGGAATGATCACTTCAGCAAACATTGTTGCCTCTTTGATGGGAAATGCGGAAAGTGCTGTAAAAGTTACGTTTTTTGCCATGAATAATAGGGGACTAAGTTAAGTAGCTTTCTACAATCAAACAGCATAACTACGATACCTTCTTAATCCAGCATCCATCAATTGGTAAACTTCTTCTCTTAATGCAGGAATATCTGACATCTTTAAACCCTGAACGGGTACTTCCTTTAAATAAACGACTCTGTTTTTTCCTGGGGTTAAAGAAAAGATGGATCTAAAATGCAATCTGTCTTGTGTATCAACAAGTAAAATAGGTTTAATGGGTGTTTGCGTTTCGATTGCTATTCTAAATGCACCATCATAAAAAGTTTTGAGTGGCTCAGCAGTTTCATTAAATGTGCCTTCTGGAAAAATGAAAATTGAAATATTATTTTTAATGGCTGCCTTAAGGGCTCTCACACTTTTAGCCCTTGTGTCTGAGTTGCTCCGGTCCACAAGTATCACAGCTGCTCTATAAATCAACCCAAAGACAGGGATCTTAACCATTTCATATTTGCCAAGTACTCGAATCGGTTGATGTGCAAATAATACGATAGGAGGAATATCTATGTAAGAAGAATGATTGCCAACAAAAATGTATTGTTGTTTTGTATCATGAGGTGATTCTAAAATTTCTTCATGTCGAATTCCAATCAATAAATACCAAATCCATCCCCAGGTTTTACAAATCTTATAAATGATGTTTCCACCTTTGATTTTCCCAAAGCTTAAAGCAATCATCACAAATGGGAATGCGATGAAAGTGAGTATTACAAAAATTAAAAAGGCATAAAGACAATAGATTAATTGCAAAGGCTTCCAGATCCATTTCATTTTTCTAACTTAAGTAGAATATGGGATATTTCTTTAAAATATTATGATAAAAACAAAAAAAGCAACCACTTGGGTTGCTTTATAAAATATGGCTAAGCTTATATTTTAGATAGTAGTTTTTGCTTCATTTTTCCAAAGTAACAAAACGATGGAAATGATACAAGCAGTAACTCCAATAATCATCAACGGACTTTCGTTTGGTGTATTATTAGCAATTTGTGCGGCTAGTAAAATCATTGTATTGAGTTTTAATTTGTGGTTAATAGGATACAAATTGAGCTCAAAATTTTGATATAAACAACAATCCGAAATTATTGGAATATTGTTTTACGCATTAAAAAATAATTTAAAGTGAAAGAGTTTTTATATTTAGAATTCAAAATCAGGGTAATCGGGAAAAAAATATTCTTATTTCAGAATTTGGTCGTTACAACAACGAGCGAGGTTAATAGAAAGTCGGATTTTTGCAATCAAAAAAAAATGAAAAAAAATGAAAAAAAATCAAAAAAAAATTTTGAAATGGGTTAAAAATAGGTAAAATGCTGTTTTTCTGTTGTGTAATAGTCAATTTAATTGTAGGGTTAAAAGAAAAAAGGACCATACTAGATGGTCCTTTTTCTACAATTAATAATTGTAGAATGGTTTTCTCATGGAATTATATTTTTAATCATGGTCATTATAAGCAGCAACACCATGTTCGAAGAAATCAAGACCACCTGGTCCGGTTTCTGCTTCTGGTTCTACTCTTAATTTCCAGGGATAAGGAAGTTTATTCACGATAAACATTAAAATTAAAGCGATAGCAAATGTGGAAAGGGTGATTACTGCACTTCCGATTAATTGAGCTTTTAATACATCCCAACCACCGCCATAAAATAAACCCTTTACGGGTGCAGAATTATCAGCACCTGTAGATCCAGTTGCACCATATTGGCCACTTGCAAATAATCCAAGTGATAAAGTACCCCAGATACCAGCTGCAAAATGCACGGGAACAGCGCCAACTGGATCATCAATTCTAAAATGCTCTAATAACAAAGTGCCATAATAAACAACAACACCCGCTAGCAAACCAATAATAACTGCACCTAAAGGCGAAACCCAATAACAGGGTGCTGTGATAGCAACAAGTCCTGCTAATAATCCATTAATTGTAAATGGAAGATCATATTTTCCCTTATTTGGTCCAAACCATAAAGGAAGTAACATAGCTGTTAGTGATCCGGCACAAGCAGCCAGTGTTGTATTTGCTGCAATACGACCTATACCTTCAGCATCCATTGCAGATAAGGTACTTCCTGGGTTAAATCCATACCAACCAAACCAAAGTATAAAGGCTCCTACAGCTGCTAATGGTAAATTATGTGCTGGAGGTAAACCGCCTTTTTCTTTATCGTCTCTGGTAAATACTCGCCCAATACGAGGTCCTAACACTAAGGCCCCAGCTAGCGAAATAGCTCCACCAATAGTATGTACAACAGTTGAACCTGCAAAGTCACGAAAACCCTGTCCAAGACCTGGTAAGAAATGGCCTTCAGAACCCATTAAAGCCAACCAACCATCTGGTCCCCAAGCCCAATGCCCGATAATTGGATAGATAAATCCTGTAACACCAATACTGTAAAGGATATCGCCTCTAAAACTAGTTCGGCCGATCATTGCTCCTGAAGTAATAGTAGATGTGGTATCAGCAAAAGCAAACTGGAAAATCCAGTGTGCCAATATTGGAATACCAGTTGCCTCATAAGTGCTAGGAGCACCATTTAAGAAAAACCAGTTTTGTCCAATAAAGCCATTACCATGACTAAACATAAAAGCATAACCAACAGCGTAAAAAAGTACACCACAAATAGCAGTGTCGAAAATACACTCTAACAGTACATTTACTGTTTCTTTTGTTCTAGCAAAACCTGCTTCTAACATTACAAAACCCGCTTGCATTCCAAATACTAAGAATGCGGCAACTAATGTCCAAACTGTATTGATGGAATTCATCATACTAGTTTCATGTGCAGAATAGGTTTCTGCAGCGTTTGCAGAATTGAACATCATTCCAGGTAACATTTTCATGATACCTAATACGACGATTAGACCCAAAATTTTTCCTGTGAAGATGGTAAATACCATTCTCCATTTTTCAGCTTTTGTGAGTTGGATAACAACTGCAGGTGCTGATTTCCTGCGGCCCATTTGTCTCAAGTTAGTTAAAGTGTTTGAAAACATGGCTTAGGGTTTTGGTTTATAATTGTGTAGAGAATTGAAAACTAGAATTTGTAAACTGCTGCAAGTATAAATCCACTTGTTGTTTGAGTGGCTGCTCCACCGCTTTTATAGAAGATGGCATTATTGCCATTGTCTACACGGATTTCAGGAATGATTGTTAAATTATCAATCTTAATATTTGCAGAAAGTGTGGTAGCAAAAACACTGGAAGCAATACCTGCAGAAGTAACTGATTTCTTATCATCGAAATATTCACCTCTTAGAGTTAATCCAAACTTACTAGAAGGATCAAAATTCAAATACAAGGCATTGCTAGACCAACTACTTGTTGTGCCGCTTGTTTTTACTGAAGCGATGG
>JANYEA010000091.1 GCA_025363385.1 Bacteroidota bacterium
TATTAACTCATTAATCTTCCTGAGCAGATTATTCTCTGGCACAATCATCGCATACAAAGAACTGTATTCACTTAGCTGAATTTTATTCTGTAAAACTAGCATTCGGCAATGTTTTCAATTACAACCACAAAATAAAAAAAAGGAGCAAAAACTTGCGTTTTTACTCCTTTTAATTTTAACTCCTTAACACTTTTTCAGTGCCCTCCAAATAAAGCGGCTTTTTTTTGACTTTTAAATTTTTATTTTTTAATTATTCTTTCCCGTAAGCATGGGCACAAATGAAAACTCCTCGAAAGATTCTTCTTTTAAGGTGCCATCTGTATTTTTAGTTATGCGCAACATGCGTTGCACTTCTCCTTCATCTAAAGGAATCACCATCATTCCCCCTGGCCTTAATTGTTCAATTAATTTCGGTGGTATAAATGGGGCTGCTGCTGTAATGATTATTTTATCAAATGGCATAAAGGCAGTAAGGCCTTCAAACCCGTCTCCATAAAAGAATTTGATATTGGGATATTTGCTACGAAATACAAAATCTTTTTGTGCATCGTATAATTTTTTTTGACGTTCGATGGTATAAACCCTTGCTCCCATTTCCGCTAAAACACTAGACTGATAAATACTTCCTGTACCGATTTCTAAAACCTTTTCCGATTTCTTTACCTGCAACAATTGGGTTTGATAAGCTACTGTATAAGGTTGAGAAATGGTTTGATCAGCTTCAATAGGAAATGCTTTGTCTTCATAGGCCCTCAAATCGAAAGCAGAATCCAGAAAAAAATGTCGGGGTATGGCATTGATGGCATCCAATACCCGTTCGTCTGAAATTCCCTTTGTTCGAAGTAAGTCAACTAATCTTTTACGAAGCCCCTTATGCTGGTAGCTATCAATATATTGTTTCATAAGCCCTACGAATATAAGGCATGAAAAGATGCTGAAAGAAGGAATGAACAGGATGTGAAAAGAAAACTGCCGTGAATTATTTCTTCACAGCAGTTTTCCTCATTTGTTATTTTAATCAGCCTTATTGCAAATGCATATCAGCAATGATTCTTTTGATCTTATTTTCCAATTCAGCAAATGTATCGTCAAATGCTGCTTTATTTGCCAATTTTGTTTTTACACTAAAATAGAACTTGATTTTAGGTTCGGTACCTGAAGGCCGAGCAGAGATTTTACTTCCATCTTCGGTAATAAATTGTAATACATTGCTCTTAGGAAGTGTAATGGACCATGATTCACCTGTTGAAGGATTGGTTCCTTTGGATAATTCATAATCTAATAACTGCAACACTTTTGATCCATCAATAGATAATGGTGGGTTTTTACGATAGCCATCCATCATGTCTGCAATCTCTTTCTGTCCGTTCATACCCTTCTTAGTGATACTGATTAGGGTCTCATAATAGAACCCATATTGTTGATACAGTTCGATCATTTTATCGAACAAGGTTAAACCCTGATCTTTAGCATAGGCAGCCATTTCGCACATCAATGCTACCGCACTGATTGCATCTTTATCCCGCACCTGATCTCCAATCATCAGGCCAAAGCTTTCTTCTCCCCCAATCACATAATTTTCTTTCCCTGCTTTTGCTTTGATCAATTCTGCAATCCATTTAAATCCTGTGAGTACATTATAACAAGCCACCCCATAACTCGCAGCCAGATCATTGATCATTTGAGTGGTTACAATGGTGGTGATCACCATATCATTGGGCTGCGCAATTCCCTTGGCTTTGCGGGCTTCCATCATATAGTTACATGCTAGTACAGCAGTTTGGTTTCCATTCATCAATACCCATTCGCCATGATGATTCTTTACTCCAATAGCTACTCTGTCGGCATCAGGATCAGTTCCCAACAAAATGTCTGCGTCTAATTCCTTAGCAAGTTTTAATCCTATACCCATGGTAGCTGCTTCTTCCGGATTTGGATAAGCAACTGTTGGAAAATTTCCATCTGGTATTGCCTGTTCTTCTACAATAGTAATATTAGTAAACCCAAATGCTTTTAATACTTCTGGAACTAAAGTGATGCCAGTTCCATGAATGGGTGTGTATACAATTTTAAGATCATGCTGACGGGCAATCATATCTGGATAAACGCTTAAGCCCTTCACCATCTTAATATAATCTGCATCCATTTCCTTACCCAACAATGTTATATTGGCTTCCCCGCCACTCCATTTTACATCATCAATTCCTGATACAGCCTCTACTTCAGTAATCACATTTTTATCATGTGGAGGTACTAACTGACCCCCATCATTCCAATAGGCTTTATACCCATTGTATTCTTTAGGATTATGAGATGCAGTACAAACTACCCCACCATTGCATCCTAAGTGGCGAATTGCATAACTCAATTCAGGTGTAGGTCGCAGGGCTTCAAATAAAAAAACTTTGACACCATTTGCGGCAAAAACATTCGCGGTAGTTTCAGCAAAAAATCGACTATTATTTCTGCTATCATGTGCAATAGCCACTTTAATTTCTGCATCCCCATAAGTTTTCTTGAGGTAATTGGCAAAGCCTTGTGTAGCCATTCCAATAGTGTATTTGTTTATGCGGTTGGTACCAACCCCCATGATGCCTCTCAAACCACCGGTTCCAAATTCGAGGTCCCTATAAAAAGAATCAGCCAATTCATCGGTATTTTTTGTTTGCATTTGACTTATGGCCTCTTTGGTAGCTTGATCGTAGTTACCCTTTACCCAAACGTTTACTCTTTCTTGTATAGCAGCGTCCATTGTTTGAATTTTTAATATTTATCACGAATATAATCAATACAACTATTTCTTCATCGACTAAAACAGACTAATTAATGTAAAGCTTTTTATACTAAACAATTAATAAAATAATCGTAAGTACGATTCCTGCCAGTGTAAAATATAGTCCTTTCTTAAAAATACTTGATTTGGGTAAAAACATCCAAAAAGAAGAAACTACAAAAAAGAACAGGGAAACGCCAAAAAATATGTTCAAAAAAAACAGGGGGTCTTTGGTATTGGCTTTATGCAGCTTTGTCAATTTTTCAATAGCAGGTGGTAACTCTTTTACTGTATAGTTTGCAACACCAGATTCTTTGTGGTAGACACCTTGTTTAAAACTGATACTAATGCTGTCCTCTTTGTCTGCTTTCAAATCTCTCATGCGAAGCTCTTTGCCCAACTCTTCCACTTTTAAATTAGGCTTCAGTTTTTTATCTACCTGCTTTTCACTTTTTAAGAAATCAGTATCTCTAAAAATTAAAACAATTCCACTTAAAGAATACACTGTCATAATCCCAGCTAAAAAATAACCTAAATACCTGTGATAAACCCTCATGTTGGTTTGCATACTATTGCTCATAATTTTCCCTTTTAGAATTTTTTACTTCTTTTTACTTTTTAATTTTATCTGTGTGTAATATAAGCGCCAATCACCTCGTCATTGGCTACTTCCAATTGTATATGATCTTCCAAAG
>JANYEA010000092.1 GCA_025363385.1 Bacteroidota bacterium
TATTAACTCATTAATCTTCCTGAGCAGATTATTCTCTGGCACAATCATCGCATACAAAGAACTGTATTCACTTAGCTGAATTTTATTCTGTAAAACTAGCATTCGGCAATGTTTTCAATTACAACCACAAAATAAAAAAAAAGAGCAAAAACTTGCGTTTTTACTCCTTTTAATTTTAACTCCTTAACACTTTTTCAGTGCCCTCAACAATCGGGGCCATTTTTTTAAAAGGTTTCTTCCAAAACAAGATCCTTGATCTTGCTGATTAGAATTCTTTCCTGCTGCATAGAATCTCTATATCTGATCGTGACAGTATTATCTTCTTTAGTCTGATGATCGATGGTAACACAGAAAGGCGTACCAATCGCATCCTGCCTTCTATAACGCTTACCTATAGCATCTTTCTCTTCGTAGAAGCATTTGAAATAAGGTTTACATTCGTTCATCAAGTCGCGCGCAATTTCAGGCAACCCATCTTTTTTGGTTAGAGGAAGTATGGCCAATTTAACCGGGGCAATCTTTGCTGGAATATGTAATACCACCCTACTGTCTTTAGTTCCATCTTCCTTGTTAATTGTTTCCTCTTCGTAAGCATTTGATAAAATCAATAAGAACATTCTATCTAATCCAATAGAAGTTTCCACAACATAAGGCACATAGTTTTGATTAATCTCTGTATCGAAATATTGCAATTTCTTTTTGCTATATATCTGATGCTGTGTTAAATCAAAATCACTTCTTGAATGGATACCTTCAACTTCCTTAAATCCAATTGGAAAATTAAATTCAATATCACAAGCCTCTTTAGCATAGTGTGCCAATTTCACATGATCATGATAACGATATTTATCAGCACTAATACCTAAACTCAAATGCCATTGTAAACGCGCTTCTTTCCAGTATTGATACCACTGACCTTCTGTACCCGGGCGTACAAAAAATTGCATTTCCATTTGTTCAAATTCACGCATACGGAATATAAACTGACGAGCTACAATTTCATTTCTAAATGCCTTACCAGTTTGTGCAATTCCAAAAGGCACTTTCATACGAGCCGTTTTCTGCACATTCAAAAAGTTTACAAAAATACCTTGCGCAGTTTCTGGTCTTAAATAAATGGTATCTGCATCTTCTGCTACAGAACCAAGTTGGGTAGAAAACATCAGGTTAAACTGACGAATATCTGTCCAATCAGAAGTTCCACTTACCGAACAAACTATTTTTTCATCCAAGATCAATTGCTTCAATCCTGCAAAATCGTCTTTCGCTAAAAGAGCATCCATTGCATCAATCAGGGCAGTTGCTTCCGCATCTTTACCTGCCTCTTTTAATTTATCTGCCTTCGCTTCAATGATATGGTCTACTCGGTAACGCTTTTTACTATCGCGGTTATCGATCATAGGATCGCTGAAATTATCTACGTGTCCACTTGCCTTCCAGGTTGTTGGATGCATAAAAATGGCCGCATCAATACCTACAATATTCTCGTGCATCTGCGTCATACTCTTCCACCAATAGTCACGGATATTCTTTTTCAATTCAGATCCATAAGGACCATAATCGTATACTGCGCTTAGTCCGTCGTAGATCTCACTACTTGGAAATACAAAGCCATACTCTTTGGCATGGGATATAATTGCCTGAAATAAATTGTCTTGTTGCGTGCTCATAATTGACGCAAAAATAGGATTTTACCGCTATTGAAGCTTCTCATTTTCCTGATGTCGGGTAGCATCACGTAAGTTTTTCTTCTCAAAATTCTTTTCCAATGCCTCTGTAAGACTAACACCCGTTTGGTTGGCAAGGCAAATCAATACCCATAGTACATCAGCCATTTCATCTGCCAATTCTTTAGTTTTATCAGATTCCTTAAAAGATTGCTCCCCATATTTCCGAACCATCAGTCTGCTCATTTCACCCACTTCCTCCATTAAAATCCCCAGGTTGGTAAGCTCATTGAAATAACGAACACCAATTGTTTTAATCCACTGATCTACGTCTTTTTGTGCTTGTTCAATAGTCATTTCAATAAATTTTATTTTAAACCAGCGCCCCCATGCACCATTTTAATATTCATAACTGTGGCAATGGAAATAGCCCTTTGCTTAATTTTCTCCGCGTTATTTCCTTCAAAATTTTCATCCACTGTTTCTTTAAACATGTGTATCCAACGATTAAAATGTTCAGATTGAAAGGGCGATTTTTCGTGGAGGTCTTCATGTACTTTCATGGTGTTGCCATAATATTTACCCGTATCAAATAATATTGTTTCCCAAAAATCTGTAATAACCGGAATATGTTTTTGTAAACTCAATTGAACTACTTCTGTAAAATAATGTCCAATCGTTGTATCCTTCAAGGCTTTACTGTAAAAGCAATCCATCAATAAAAGAAGGTCTTTCCGGTTTAATATATCCTGCTTCATTATTCTTTATTTTTTGAGTCGATTACTATTGTTACTGGTCCGTCATTTAATAATTGCACTTTCATATCGGCCCCAAAAATCCCTGTTGGAATTTCTTTTCCCAGATCATTTTTAAGTTGTAGAATTAATTTTTCATACATCGGTATAGCAATATCAGGTTTAGAGGCTTTGATATAGGAAGGACGATTGCCTTTTTTGGTGGCAGCGTGTAAAGTGAACTGACTAACCAATAATATCTCACCATCAATATCTTTAACACTCAGGTTCATTACGCCTTGAGTATCATCGAAGATGCGAAGGTTTACTATTTTGCTACTGATCCATTCTATATCATCTATCGTATCGGCATCTTCCACACCCATCAATACCAATAATCCTCTTTGAATGGCCCCTGTAATCATTACATCCACTTTCACAGAAGCTTCGCTTACGCGTTGAATTACCACTCTCATATTTGCTTAACCAATTTTAGAATTAACTTTATGAAGATGAAGATAGATATAACATCGGAGATACAGTTTCAAACTGCCAGGTCTGGGGGCAAAGGCGGACAAAATGTGAACAAGGTAGAGACCATGGTGGAAGGTCGTTGGCAGGTGGCAGCATCCGGTTTTTTTACAGAAGACCAAAAACATCGTATCCAAGAAAAATTATCGAATAGAATCAGTGCAGATGGAAACCTCCTTGTAAAATCACAAGAATCGAGAAGTCAGCTGGAAAACAAAGGGATTGTGATAGAGAAAATGAACCAGTTAATAGCCAATGCCCTGATCAGAAAAAAAGCCAGAATGGCCACCAGACCTACCAAAGCCGCCATTGAAAGAAGAATAGAAGGAAAGAAAAAGAAAGCAGAGAATAAATCTTTTCGTAAAAAAATTGACCATCGGAACTTATAATGATTCCAAAACTATTAACAACACATTCAGTACTTTAGCAATCGCAAGAGGGGGAATCCTGATCTAAATAAAAAATAAAGGCTTTGAGTGGAATAAAGAAATTAGCGGGGCAAACAATCTGGTATGGCGTAAGCTCTATTGCGGCTAGGTTTATCAATTATTTATTACTACCCTACCTCACTTTTAAATTAACTACAGCAGTTTATGGTGAATTTTCGCTAGTCTATTCATTTATTCCATTTATGAATGTGGTGTTTACTTACGGTATGGAAACTGCTTATTTTAGGTTTTCGAATACGAAAGAAAAAGACGAAGTATATAATACAACCAGCATCTCTTTAATTTTATCTAGTATTTTCCTGGGCATTTTATTGATTTTATTTAGACAACCTATTGCCACATTATTATCCGTTGGAACGCATGCTGAATATATTATTGTTGCTGCTGGAATTATTGCAATAGATGCACTTTGCGGTATCCCTTTTGCTCGTTTAAGACAGGAAGGCCGCCCCATTAAATTTGCACTTACCAAGATTGGGGGTATTATAGTAAATATTGCAACAACCTATTTTTTTATCAGTATCATTCCACATTTTTTAAGTACCCATCCTTCACATTGGCTTAATAATTATTATAATCCTCAATGGAGTGTAGGCTATTTATTATTGGCAAACCTGGTACAAAACTTTTTTGTATTGCTATTATTAAGTAAGGAATTCTTTGGCTTCAAATGGAAATTCGACGCGTCTCTCTGGAAAGAATTAATGAGCTATGGAATGCCTTTAATTATTGTTGGTTTTGCAGGCATGATTAATGAAACTTTCGACAGAATTATGCTACAATGGTGGGCCCCGGTTTCTACAATGGATGCAGCAAAAGTGGAAGTGGGTATTTATTCTGCATGTTACAAATTAGCCATGTTGATCAGTTTAGCCGTTCAGGCATTTAAAATGGGAGCCGAACCCTTTTTCTTTAATCAATCTGGAGATAAGAATGCCCCAAAACTATATGCAAGAATCATGAAATTTTTTGTGATCACGCTTTGTGTAATGTTTTTAATGGTAGCATTGTATCTAAATGTATGGAAACAGTTTATTCGCAAACCCGAAATGTGGGTTGGATTAAAAGTGGTGCCCATCTTACTTCTTGCCAATATGTTTCTAGGCATTTATTATAATTTAAGTGTCTGGTATAAACTAGGTAATAAAACAATGGCTGGTGCCTGGATTACGCTAGCGGGAGCCAGTATTACATTAGTTATCAATTATACTTTAATTCCTTACTTCAGTTATATGGCTTGTGCTTGGGCCACTTTTGTTTGTTACGGAAGTATGATGGTAATTAGTTACATCTGGGGGCAAAAAGAATATCCCATACCCTATGCCTGGAAAAAGCTTGTGGCCTATATAGCCATAGTTACCAGCTTCTATTTAATACAAAAAGGGATACTGTATTTCTACCATCCCTTTTGGTTCCAGTTTGCCACTGGCACAATTCTTTTATTAGTTTTTATTTGGTTTATCCTTTTGGTTGAAAAAAAAGAGTTCCAAAAATTGCCAGTTGTTGGAAAATATATTCACTAATTATTTTTCATTCAATAACACCTGCTTAGCTTTTTCAAGTGCCGCTTTTGTTTCTTTCGAAACATGCGGATAAGCAATATTTAGTTTCTGAAACTGCTGATAGATAGCTAATCCGATTAATATTCTCATATACCATTTATCATCAGCAGGAATCACATACCATGGAGCATATTCGGTGGAAGTATGGTTAAACATTTCTTCATAAGCATCTTGATACTGATCCCAACATGCACGCTCCTTCATATCAGCTAAAGAAAATTTCCAATTCTTCTTGGGATCGTCTATACGTTCTAAAAATCTTTTTTTCTGTTCATCCTTTGATACATTCAGAAAAAACTTCAAAATAATAGTTCCATTCTCACTCAGGTTTTTTTCAAAACTGTTGATCTGTTCATACCTTTTTTTCCAAAATTTCTTATCAATGTCTTTAACTGATTTAATTCCAGGTATATTCTCATTTAAAATATATTCTGGATGCACTTTAGTAACCAACACATTTTCATAGTGAGAACGATTAAAGATGCCAATTTCTCCCCTTGCTGGTAATTCTTTATAATGACGCCAAAAATAATCGTGATCTAATTCTCCAGCAGATGGCGCTTTAAAACTCGATACTTTTACACCTGATGGATTCAGACCACTCATTAAATGTTTTATGGTGCCATCTTTCCCAGCTGCATCCATTGCCTGTAAAACAATTAGCACACTAATTTCGTTATGAGCATATAATTTATCCTGCATATTGGCTAATTCCAGAATCCCTTTTTGCAACATGGTTTCGCCAGGCTGTTTTTCAACGGGCTTTTTCTTTATATTAGTAGCAAAAGATTTTAATTTAATTTTTTTACCGGCTTTCACTCTAAAAGCCTCCATATTAATGAGTGGTTTTGTGGCCATTTTTATTTTTTTAGTGGACATAAAAGTTAACACTAATTTTTTTAATTCAAATATCTTTGCATCATGGCAGAAGACTTACAAATTGTTTTAGGCAACAAAAAAGAACAGTATCAGAACCTGATCCCACAGATCAAAGGGTTGTTAACTGGAGAGCCAGACTTAATTGCTAATCTTGCCAATATTGCCGCGGCATTGAAAGAACAATTTGGTTGGTTTTGGGTAGGCTTTTATATTGTAAAAAATGATGAGTTGGTTCTTGGCCCCTTTCAAGGACCTGTTGCTTGCACCCGAATCAAAAAAGGAAGGGGCGTTTGTGGCAGTTCCTGGGAGAAAGCAGAAACCATCATTGTAACAGATGTAGAAAAATTTCCGGGTCATATTGCATGTAGCAGCCTTTCTAAATCAGAAATTGTTGTGCCCCTTTTTAAAAATGGAATTGTTTGGGGTGTGCTGGATGTAGACAGTGAGTTATTAGACCAGTTCAACAAGAACGACCAGTTGTATCTTGAACAGATTGTTGCCTTGATTGAACTTTAAATCATTGATAATCAATCTATATAGTTGTTTCAACAAGGCATTTATATTTTTTATCTTAGCTTTGTGGCATTCATATAGACTCTCTACCGACTGATTATCTACTTCCGTGACAAAGTTTCATCAAGTCAAATCCGGAAAGGTTATATACCACCTGAGCAAATTCAGGTGTTCATTTTAAAATTTTATTATTTTGTTATTCGAACAATTAAGCCTCATTGAGCCCATACTAAATGCGCTCAAGAACGAAGGCTACAATACACCCACACCCATTCAGGAACAGGCCATTCCAAGCATTTTGGAAGGCAGAGACTTATTGGGTTGTGCTCAAACTGGAACTGGAAAAACAGCAGCTTTTGCGATACCTGTATTGCAATTATTGTGTAAAGAAAAATTTACTGGTCAACCTAAAAAAGGTGGTATCAAGGCCCTCATTTTAACTCCTACACGTGAACTTGCTATACAAATAGAAGAAAGCTTTGCAGCCTATGGCAAAAATTTAGGCCTTAAGCAGTTAGTAATTTTTGGTGGTGTTTCTCAAGGAGCGCAAACAAATGCACTACGCAATGGAGTGGATATTTTAATTGCCACACCAGGAAGATTACTCGACCTGATTCAACAACGATTTATCAGACTATCCGATATTGAATTTTTTGTTTTGGATGAAGCAGACCGTATGTTAGATATGGGTTTTATTCACGACGTAAAAAAAGTGATCACTCTTTTACCTGCCAAAAGACAGACCTTATTTTTTTCGGCAACCATGCCAGCAGAAATTAGCAGTCTGGCTAGTAGTATTTTAAACAATCCGGTGAAAGTAGAGGTAACACCTATTTCATCTACTGCAGAAACAATTGAGCAAGCCATTTATTTTGTTGAAAAGGAAAATAAAAAATTGCTCCTGGCACATTTATTAAAGGATAGTAATATCAAATCTGCTTTGGTATTTGCAAGAACAAAACATGGCGCAGATAAAATTGTAAAGGATCTGCATCGTGGAAATGTTGTGGCAGAAGCCATTCATGGGAATAAATCTCAGAATGCCCGTCAGCGTGCATTATCGAATTTTAAATCAGGACATACCAGGGTATTAGTTGCTACAGATATTGCCGCAAGGGGTATTGATGTAGACAACTTATCGCACGTGATAAATTTTGAGTTGCCCAATGTGCCCGAAACTTATGTACACCGAATTGGCCGTACCGGAAGAGCAGGTGCAAGTGGAATTGCTTTTTCTTTTTGCGATGCTGAAGAAAAAGAATTTTTAAGGGATATTCAAAAGTTAATTGGCATTCAGATTCCAATGGTGTCTGAGCATCCTTATGCTATGTCTGACACTTCTTTAAATAATATTTCTATATCTGCAAAACAAAAACCAGTACAAAGACATTATCAGGCTAAAGAAAGAAGATCCTTCAGAGGTGGCGACCCGAGAAGATACTCAGGCAATCAAGCAGCAAAAAGAGGTTAACATAACAAAATAAACTAACTTTATTTTCAATAAATAGGTAACACGATGAGAAAGGAAAGGATAAAAAAAATGATGTTTAGTGGTTTGGTCGTTGGCATCATTTTATCCATTCTTTCTTATGGTGGACTTTTTGTAGCAGTAAGCATTAAATTTTTTAACCCCTTTTTTGTAGAGTATTTAAGTGGGGTATTTATATCTGATCAATCTAGAGACCTTTTTTTCTATACCCATGCATTAGTGATCAGTTTTGCACTTGCATTTTTCTGGGATCGTTTTAAGTCGGTCTTTAAAGGTCATTCCATTTTTCGTGGGATAGAATTTGGAGCGGTATATTCCCTAACTGGATTACTCCCCATTCTTTGGATGACATATAGCCAGATTGATGTTTCTAGCACCATGGTTTTGTCTTGGTTTGGGTTCGGTTTTTTTCAATCCAGCGTTGCGGGAATTGTATTTGCAAAATTGAATCCTTAGGATTAACTAATCGGTTTTAGATTCAACCTAAATTCAACCAATAACTCGTCATTGGCTTTGATTACTCCCCCTAATTTGCTGGGTGGTGTTAAATTAAAATCAGAGAAATGAATTTTCTGATTCCCTTTTAAATGCACATCCTGTTTTTCATCGCCCGTAAAAAGATAATTAATCTCAAATCTTTTATTTACGCCCGATAAACTGATGTCTACAATACCCGTAATATTAGATGGATTCTTAAAATCAGGAAAACTATTGATCGAAATAAACTTAACCGCTAAAATAGGAAACAATTTAGCTTTTAATGTTTTACGCAAATCGGCCGTCATCATTCGGTTATGACAATCGAATGCCTCGATCTCTAAATTTAATTTACCATTCATGGGTAGCAATTGCCCTTTCGGCATGGTTCTTAATAGTGTAAGCGTGTCAGGTAAATTATAATTATTGATATCGCATTGAAAGCTATTGATATTGGTGGTGCCATTTACAGAAAGGCTACTTCCTTGCATCACAACCCAAATAGCTTTATTGTCTGGGTGATAAAATCCCGACAATACCAATAAGAGCATTAATGCTACAACTTGTTTCTTCATGTAATTCGATCAATCCTACAATAATAAAAAGAATAGCCGAATGAAAGAACTTCATCCGGCTATTCACACCATAAAAAACCATTTTATTAGAATCCTACTATCGCTTCAATGACATAACCATTGAATTTACCAGAAGAACGGTAATCTGAAGTTGGGAAGTCTACATATTTTTGATTTACAATTTCACCTTTCAACAAAACGTTTTTGGTCATGAACCAACCACCTGCCAATGAAGTTCTGTTTACAGATACATCATTTGCAATACCAGTTAAAGTTGCTTTTACTGAGTTGTAACGAGCACCTAAGAAAAAGCTTTCATTTTTACCAAATCTGTACACACCTTCTACAGCATATTGAGTTGCTTTTCTATCAACTGTTTCTGTTTTAGTTCTTCCTTTTGCTGCTTCATAAGTCGCAAATACTTCAAAACCATACACTTTTACAAAACCATTCAACATGGCAGTATTGATTTTTTTACTAAAGCCTGGATTGAAACGTCCAGAGAATGCTACTGCAGTTGAAGCAGGCAGAGCACCTGGTGCACCTTTTTCCATTACGTTTTGATAGTTAGAACCAGTACGGTCGCCACCAAAGATGGTTAAACCACTACCTGCCTGACTACTATTTGCATAATAACTACCAGTTAAACGTACACGTACATTGTCGTTTAATTTTTTATCAAATCCTAGTTTAAAATAAATAGAAGGATTTCTTTTCACGTTTGGATCAGGTACAGTTGGATAAGTTGAATCGATATTACCTTTAATCATACCACTGGTTAAACCAATCATACCCAAAAGACCATTTTTTTGAACATATACTTCACCACCGATTTCAGTAGCAAATTCGTCCATGATATAGTTATCCATGAATGGATTGTATAAAGCCTGACCACCATCAGTTCTGCGGAAGTGTTGATCACCATAGTTCACTTCAAAGTGACCAATTTTAACAGTAGTAATTTTCATCAAATCATCCCAGAATTGACCTTTAAATGGAACTTTATCGAATTGAATATATCCACCTTTCACCCAAGTTTCATTGTGGTGACGAGCAGATAAATAACTAGTAACATTTAATTTAACACCATCAGCTAATTGAACATCCATGAACAAGTTAGCCTGAGCAGTCATAAATCCATTTTGCAAAGGATACAAGCGGTTTGCACCAACACCAGTATTATTGATTGCAGTTGGGTTTTCGTGTTTCAAATTTTGGAACTGTTGTGTAAAACCAGCGCCCCATCTAACTTTCAAACCTGTAAAAGGTACAGTGTCTGCTTTAGAAGTTTCAAATTGATTGATACCTGTTTGATCGTATGGACGGAAGTTTGAAATTTTAGGTTGCTGTGCAAATAATGTCACAGGAATTGCAGCTAAGGCAATTAAGGCTAATTTTTTAAATTGGAATTTCATAAAATTAAGTTTGGTTAAAAATAGTGTTGTTGATTAAGGAATATTGGATTATTTAGTAAGTTTCATGTCGAACTTTAAAGTAACATCGTTACCTGTTTTAATTGTTCCCATCATGAAAGTTGGAGGTGCCATACTGAATTCTTTCATACTGATTTTTTTAGATCCCATTACAGTAATTGACTTATCTGCATTTACCTTACAAGTAGCTACGATTTCAGCGTCTAAAGTTGTGCCGGCAATGGTTAATTTTCCAGTTGATTTTACAGAATAATCAGAAGCATCTAAATTAGTAACGGTAGCAGTGTTAGAAGTGAAAGTGATCATCGCATTTTTATCACTTTTTAATGCTTTGTACGCATTTTTATCCATGGCATCATGACCACTTTTTAAGCTCTCTGCTTTTGTGGTAAAACTGAGTCCATTGACTGCTGTAATAGCACCTGCTGCATTCAAAGTGAAGTTTCCTTCAAAGTTTCCAATTGCAGATTTCATATCCCAATCGTGTAAGGTGGATGTACCGCTAACGGTTAAAGCCATGCTCTTAGAAATATATTTCACCTGTGCTGATGCACCGATAAACAAAATAAGACTAAAAGCAATCAGGCCAGGTTTTTTAAAATTGAATTTTAAAAGCTTATTCATAAAATTGGTTTTTGGGGTGATGTTCAACATTGATGATGATTAACTATCAATTTTCTTACACAAATGTCGAAACATTGAGTAAACTTTAACATGATGCGTGTCAGCGCATTTTATGATTCTAATCAGTGCAAAAGATGATAATTGTCAGTTTAACATTTAATACTTATCCTTAAAATGCGCCTATAAAATCTGTTATAAGCGTTTTATAAGTACTTTAAAAGTAATTATTTTCATAGATTTTTAGAATTGGAGCCAATCTGCATTGTATTTTATTATCAAATCCCCTACTTTTGCGCTCTATCAGAAATATCCTAAGTAATTTTCTGGTTTTGAACAGGAAGCGGATGTGGCGAAATTGGCAGACGCACTAGACTTAGGATCTAGCGCCGCGAGGCGTGTGGGTTCGACCCCCTCCATCCGCACAAACTGATTTTCAATTAGTTACTTAAAGCTCACTTCGGTGGGCTTTATTGTTTTTAGGGCTCAATAGCTAAAAAAGAATCTATGATTTGCTTTTCTGCCAAACCCTTACCTTTGCCACCCAAATTTTTAAGAAAACAAAAAAATAACAATGGCAACTATCACCCGCGAGAATATTGGCTTGCTGAACGACAAACTTACAGTGAAGCTGAGCAAGGAAGACTATTATGGCAATTTTGAAAAGAATTTAAAACAATATGCCAAAACAGCCAACATTCCAGGATTCCGTAAAGGGATGGTACCTGTTGGAATGGTTAAAAAAATGTATGGTCAGGGTGTTTTTCAAGATGAGGTTTTGAAGACGGTAGAGGGTGAAATGAATAAATACCTGAACGCTGAAAAATTAGACATATTTGCTCAGCCAATTCCTTTAGAAAATGAAGGAAATAAATTAGATATGAATAATCCTGGTGAGGTTGATTTTTCATTTGAAATTGGATTAAAGCCAAATTTTGAAGTAGATGCTACTAAAATTAATGTTACCAAATACAATGTAATTGTCACTGATGAGATGGTGAATGAGGAAATAGAAAGACTTCAAACACGCAATGGTAACATGACGGAACCTGAAACTGCTACAAGTGAAGACCATGTGTTGAATGTAACATTTACAGAATTGGATGCCGCTGGTAATATGGTGGAAGGCGGTATCAATAAGGCTAATAGCTTATTGATAAAGTATTTTGCTGAAGGATTCAGAGCACAATTGATGGGTAAAAAAACAGACGATGTGGTTGATGTTCATTTAGCAACTGCTTTCGAAGACAAAGAAAGAGAAGTGGTAATGGCAGATCTGGGTTTAAATAAAGACGAAGCAGGTTCTGCGGATAAGACCTTTAAAATGACCATTACTAAGATTGGTTTTGTAGAAAAAGCGGCATTGGATGCTACTTTCTTTGCTACCGTGTATCCTAATAACGAAATTACCTCAGAAGAAGATTTTCGTGCATCCGTAAAAGCTGAGATTGAAACCCATTTCGCTCAACAGACCCATAACCAAATTCACGACCAAATTTACCACCACCTGATCGATCATACCAAGATGGAATTTCCTGAAAACTTCCTGAAACGTTGGTTACAAGTGGGTGGAGATAAGCCTAAAACTGTCGAAGAGGCAGAGGCTGATTATCCCACTTTTGTGGATCAGTTAAAGTGGACCCTCATCAGTAGCAAGCTCATCACCGACAATAATATTGAAGTATTACCCGATGATATCCGCGATTTTGCCAAAATGCAATTATTTAGCTACATGGGCGGCCAATTAGGCGCTTTGGGCGATAACCAACAGTGGGTTGACGATTATGCAAATCGTATGATGCAGGACAAAAAATTCGTAGAAGATAGCTACCACCGCATTAGTGCTGATAAATTGTTTACCAGTTTAGAGAGCCAGGTAACCGCAACAGACGAAGCCATTACCATGGAGGCATTTGCAGAGAAATTGCACCACCACCACCACTAAGAGGAGTGAGAAGTGAGGAGTGAGAAGTGAGGAGTGAGAAGTGAGAAGTGAGGAGTGAGAAGTAATAAAGTTTTAGTACCCCTCATGTTCGCTTGCGAATAGGAGGGGCAGCCGATGCAGTGACAACGGCATACGGCGGGGTGGTTGCCATTATACAATTCTCTTCTTTATATAATCTTTCATCAAATTCTTCCAAGCCTTCCATCGGAAAGTTTTCACTTCCAATACCTCTTTTAAAAAAGAATCAGTTAATTTGATTGAAGGATCCGCTTTGATCATCTTGAGAATTTTTTTACGTACCAGCTCACCTTCTTGCCTGGCAGTTAGTCCGTTCGAAAAAACTTTACTGCCATCAGTTACGGGACGTAAATGTTTCATGGATACTTGATGCACCACAGCGGTTCTTGTTAAGCCAAGTAATTGCTGATAAAATGGGATGGCAAAATTATCGATACCATAAGAAGATATATTGGATTCTATAAGAGTATGCGCTGCGTCAAAGATTTCTTTCCGATAAAACGGACTCATAATTTCCACCCAGTTTACCCATTGAATTCCCTTTTGCTCCTGGTGTTCATTAAATTGAAAACTATGAAAACTATTAGCATCAACCGCTGCCTGAAATGCATCGAGCTTGTTTTGATACGCAATGGATAAAAGAAGGTTGATCGATGAAACACTCATTTGAATATCATCATCCATAAAGCCGATATAATCTATGCCTTCTTGTGTTTTGTAATGTTGGTATACTTCGTTTAAAATAGATCCTTTAAATTCAGTGGCAATCGATAAGAGTTCATCAAAATGATATTGGCTACTTATTTCTGGAATAGATTGATTACCCGAATAATTAAAAAGTACAAAATCAAATGCAGGCTCTGCATCAAAATCAATCCACTGAAAGGGAGTGTCTATTCCATTCCAAGTGAGCATTAATTTTACAGGATGCTTAGTAGAGTTTGAAACAATCATTAACGCTTCAGCAGTTTTTTAATAGGCTTGCTGATTTTCCCTTTCAATGCAGACAATTTTTTAAAGGAACTATTCATTTCCTGTCCCTGCCAATCGGAATAGATTTGGGTAATCGCCACGCGTTTAAAAAAAGCTGTATTCTTCACTTTCTGAACCAGCTCCCACTCTTTTTCCTTCATTAAGAATTGATATAAAATCCGAACAGAAGGCATGTGTACATCATCCAAAATAAAGATGCCTCCTACCGGAATTTTTTGTTCCGTATAATGAAAATCGATGCAGGCAAAAGGAAAACGATGGGCACCATCAATTAACACCACATCTAAAACTTCCGGAATCTCTGGTGCATTGGGCAGGATCTGATCGGAACTACCATTTAAAAAAATAGCTTCCTTTCCAATTCCCTTACCATCCAAATATTGCTTGATGCGCAATTGCTCATCTGCATAAGGCGAAATACTAATATGATGGGTGCCATTATTTGCAAATACAATGGTACTATGGCCTGAACCTGTTTCCAAAGTATGCATACCAGGTTTTAAATACCCATTCAACGCTTTTATTACTTGTACATTGATAGAATAATCAACGGGGAGTCCATTTTCATCTGAATGCAAGAGTGGTTTCTCAGAAATTAATTGTTCAATATCCATAACGGTGACTTATTCTTAAATAACGCGTCAAAAATATGCCTTTCAACCAAAAATCAAGATTATTAGTTAGCAATCGCTAATTGACGTCTGATCATAAACAAAAGATAGACAGGATTAAATAGTAAACTGGTGCAACTTAAAGCAATGATCGACGCCATTGCCACACCTGCCACGCCATAGATTGGCAAGAAAAAATAACCAATGGTTAAACCAATAATACCCTGACCAATGGAAACGATGGTAGGCATTCGATTAAACTTCAGTGCACTTAAGAAAGTAGACGACACATTATCGATGGCAATGACAAAAATAAACAAGCCAAAAATGATAAATAGATTGGCGATCTCTGCATCATTGAATTTACTCCAAAGTAAAAAATAAGGCTTCACCAACAAAAAGTTCAACGCCATTACTACCAATGCCATCAAAAAAATTCTGCTCAAAGCTTTAAAGAAACTACCTCGTATTTCCATCCAGTTTCCTTCCGATTGTACAATGGCAATGGTGGGAAACAATACCAACATAAAATTGGCAATCCCCATTCTGATGATATCATAAAAACGTGTGACCAATAAATATTTTGCTACACTTTCTGCAGAAGCATGCCGATTGATTAACATGATCTGAGTATTAAACACCAACACAATGGCTATCGAATTCAAGAAATACCAGGAACTATAACTTAAGTGATTTAACAGCACTCGCCCATTAAAATATCGAAGAGACAGGCTGTATTGAATTTGCTTTTTAGAATAATACTGTAATGCCAGAATATAGATTGCATTTATAAAAATACTTCCAGCAAATAGTATCACAACCGATTTAAACTTCGCCAACAAAATCAGCAGTATTAATTCGAATAATAATTTGATTACCCGAATCGTTCTACCCAGAAATATTTTATTAGCCGACTGGATTAACATGTCGAAAAACAAAGCAATAATATTCTGAGAAACCAGAATTGCCGTAATGAATGAGAATACAGCAATATTGTCTGCTACATCCACAATTTTATTGGTAAATACAAAAAAGAAAATGAGAACAGAAAAAATCAAGAACCCAATAAAGAAAAAGAAAATAGAATTTATTAACTCGAGTAATTGCAACTCTTTTTCGATCAATCTTTTTAATAAACCCAGGTTTAATCCAAAATCGAATACAGCAGAAAAAACCACCACGTTCAAAATAATTCCATACATCGCAAATTCCGTTGTACCCAATTGATGTAATAGAATGGGCGTTAAGATCAATACAGATAGGGCGCTGATCGACTGCGATAGAAATGTAGTACTTAGATTCATTAAGTACCTCCCGTTATCCTTCACTAATGAAATAATTTTTTTCAACTTAACTAACTCCCAACTTTTTGCTTGAATAATTAATTTCACTACTATAAAAAATGCCTACAAATGTCCAAAACGGAAATGCTCCCATAGGACCTTCTAAAAAAACATCGAAAGATGCATTCAATAAAAAAACAGTTACGATACTTAAATAAATGAGGCTATCGGAGCTCAATTCTTTTTTTCGAAAAATTTTAAAATTTAAAAACAGCCAATAACACCACACGAAAAAAATGGGAACTCCAAATCGGGCCAGCACATTTAAATGAAAATTATGCGGCGATCGAAGATCCCCTTCTTCATTCATTGTGATATCATCGTCTTCTGCCAAACTCATTCCCAATCCCTTACCCTGAAAAAAATACTCCCCTCCAAAAGTATATTCAATAATCTTACCCCACCAAACCAAACGCCATACTTTATTATCATCTAATGTGGTACCTGCTTTAGAACCTGTAATACTCATTACGTTTTCTTTCAATTGATCAAGCCCAACTTTACGTCCCTGAAAATTCTCTTTCACACTTGTACTGAGATATATGGGTAAGGCAATTAATAACACCAGGGGTACAAATCGCATATATCCAATTAATTGAGACTTCAAGATCTTGTCTTTCGAGAAATAAAAGAACAACAGAAATGTAGCAATAAAACAAACCATTCCTGCCCTGCTATAAGAAGAGGCAATTAAGAATAAGTACATTACCAAAACTGCATTGGCTACAAAATACCTTGGCGCTAATTTTATTTTTCCGTTCAATAAAAATAATACTGTCACCAACAAATGCACTCCCATATCGCCATACTTATAGTGCAATAATGAAATGTTTCCAAATACTTTAAGTTCATCTGCATAAGGTACATAGGAAAGTATGAGGAACGAAATAGTAGCTACCAATGGGTACCATGCGTAAATGCGATAAATACCCTGTAATAAATATGGGATCTCCTCTTTGAAATAAAGTATGATAAAAACAAAAAGGGCGTAATTAAACATAAAACTATCCCTCAGCAAATCAATCAAAGGGTACTTGCCCATCCCCCTAAATATATATAAGACGCCAATGAGTAAAAATGCGAGTAACAAAAGCACTTTTCTATCCAGAGGTAATTCAATTTTCCTAAAATTAAAAACCAAAATTCCCACACCGATCAGGAGCAATATTTCAGCGGCATAACTATACGCAATACCTTTATTAAAGTACACATAGAGTGCCAATACCAAAATGTACGCATCTAAATATAATTTTCTAACTGCACTCATTTAAACAAACAAATCAAATAGTTTTTAAGATCCAATACCATTAAATATAGTTGATTTACTATTTCCCATTTTCGCTTTTCCCGAATATTGCTAAGTGCACCGGTAGTAGTGATCAGTTCGGGCACCACAGCACCAATAAAACAATCCGCTTGTTGCATAAATCGTTTGTACTGATCTACCGGATAATTAAACTTCCTGGTTCGCGCTAAGAGCATTTTGGCCGTTGTTTTATTTAAACTATAACCGTAAGTACAATATATCGTTTTTATAAAAGGAGTACCCAATTGGTATCCTCCTATTAACTTTTTAATGGAACTTTTAAATAATTGCATATGCCCATCCCAGGCACCCCAGAAAAATAGATCATAATGCTCCAATATCTGTTTATCGAAATTTGTAAGTATCTCCAGGTCTTTAATATAACTATCCGACTCCAGGATCAAAAAATGTTCCTTTTTGTTTGTGGCTGATTGTACAATTTGATGCCATACTAAGCGATGACTCAACAAACACCCAATTTCGCCTGGCAATAATGCGTATCCTGTGCGTTCTTTCGAAATATTAGTGGCGGCTTGCAAAAAAGGAACTTTCTGTTTTGATGAATAAATGGCTTCCACTAATTGCAGATCGGGCAATTGCATTTGTAAACGCGCTACATTTTCAAGGCGTGCTAGTTCGCTTGGGGAATATATTAGATAGGTCTTCAAATCTTAATGCTATTCACTTGATCAAAAGTAAAAGCTGTTCCATTCTCTTTCGCAAATGGGGTTACCCATTCTTGATTTATTTTGTTGGCATGAAATATGGCATGTGGCTTTTGAAGAAGTTGTGCTGCATGTGCTGGCAGGCTGTCTGAACTGATGATATAATCTGCATCCGCAATTAATTGCAATAACTCAGTAAAATTTCGATAACTGATTCCTTTTGCAGTATTATTAAAATAAGCCCTACTCGTATTCATATTTTGATCTGCCAATTGAGTTTCTAATTTCATCAATACAGTTTCCGTGATTTCTTTTCGTTGTAATCTTGAATCAGGAAAAATCAACACATTTTTTGGAGATGCAATTGTGGTTTTTAAAAGTGTTTTATTTCCATAAAACTTCTCCCATGAATCATATATATTTCCACTTTGATGTATCGAACTGATTTTAGATTTACAAGCTAACTGTATCCACCAGCTTCTTATATTTTGTTCTAAAACTATATTGGCTACCCCCTTCATTTGCATTTGCAAATTCCTAAGTTCCCGGATATTTTCTTGGGTAAAAAAATATCGGTTTGTAAAGCCCGATAAAATATGGTGTTGGATTCCCAGATCTATAAACGCAACTGAACTTTGTGCAGGAGAAAGAAAGGGTAATAAAGATTGGTAAAGTGGCTCCAGGTGTTTGGACGCTACTAATCGATAAGACTTGTTGGGATCCTGATGTGCAGGAATATGATAGAGCGCAACCACAAAATCGCCGAAGGACCGAAGCAATAAAACTGTTTCCATGGCGCCTGTCTATTCTAGCTGATAGAAGATGGTTGGGGATTGTATGAAATAAAAACCACTGCAAAATGAATGAGCAGTCCTGCTCCAATACCCATCGCCAATAAGATCAAGAAAGAATATTTCTGATCTTCTAAAGGATATTTAGAACTATCCAGTAAATTAATGATCGGTGTTTGTCCGGCTAAAGCCATTCTGCTCGCTTCCAGGTTTTTCATCACTTCCGTATACAGTGCATAAGTAACCGTTTTATCCCGCTGAGATACTTCCACTGGAACTGAAGTAGACTTATAAGCAATATTTGCATCCAACACTTGTAGAGATGCGGATTTGTACGATTTAGAATTCAGGATTTCCATTAATGAATCTGATCTTTTTTCTAAACGAAGAATGCTTCTCGCGGCCGTTCCTGTTTTTATATCGATATACATTTTCATGGTTTCAGCTACCAATCGTTCTGAAAACAATTTTGAAAATACTTCACTTTGAGAAGTAGTCATCACTTCAATGATTGACCCTTTTTTATTGATTCTTTCAACAGTAATATTTTTCTTGGTTAGTCTTTTATAGATCACAAATAAAACGCTATCCTGTAATCGGGAATGTGGTTTGCCGGGTTCACAATTCGTAAATGAAATATTGGATAGTTCGGCTTTATTAGCCCATTTATTTTTCTGACCACTCCAATCGAGATACAGATCTGCCAATGTGTTTTTATTAACTGCATTGGCACTATCCACTTTCGACAATAATACTTTGTCGATGATGGTTCTCGATTTCAAAATATCCAAAATATTATCACCTGCAAACAAACCAGCACTTCCCGTTAATCCTCCGATATCTACTCCAAATTGAGAAGCTAATCCAGATAACCCCCCACCCATACTACTCTTCTCCTCTAATATAAAAGATGCTGTGCCTTCGTATTTCGGCTTTTGAATAAAATAATAGGCACTGGTTACTATACAACATGCCAGTATTACCAACATAGCCTGCTTCCAGGATGCGAACAATGCATTGATAAAACCAACTAAACCGTCGATTAAATCGCTCATTTTTAAAGTAGATACTGTATTGTTTTCCATGCAGATGCTTAGTTGATCCTTTATTTTTTCAGAAATATTAATACACTCACCAAGGCAGTTAAGCTTGAAAAGATTCCGATATATTCTCCTGTAGTTACTTTTACTTTTGGACGCTTGGCTGGAACATATATTTCTGTTCCCGGACGTATCTCAGGATTTGAGCGAATGAATAAGAAACTTCGTGTTTTACGAACTTGTCCGTTCGGATAAATCACATAAGCATTCTTTCTAGAAGCATTCATGCTATACCTGCCACTTTCTATAATGGCGTCTTTAAAGCTGATGCCTTCATAATAAACAATTTGCTTGGGCACATTCACAGATCCAAATGTTTGTATCGTTTGTAATTCTTTAGGAACTTTTAAAATATCACCCTCCAATAAAAACAAATCTTCTGCTGAACCGGGTGCAGCTAAAATTTTATCTAATCGGATCCCAACCGCTTTTTGATCCTTGTATAAATTTTTTATGGTACTGGTGTCGCTGGATGCTAATGATGCATCTTTTCCACTTTGTGCATTAATTAAATTTGTTTTGCTATTCACCAGTGTAGCATCATTCTCAGAAATATCGCGATAGGTTTTTCTAATCAAAACGGCACCACCTGCAAATCCTTTTAATTTTAAACCACCTGCTCTTTTAATCACGTCTGATATTCTTTCTGCATTACCGGCCAAGGTATAATTGCCCGGGTAAATTACTTCACCCTCAACTGTAACTGTAATCTGTTCTTTATATAATGGTGATCTTCTGATGGAAACAATATCGAATGGCGATAATTTAAAATTTAAATCAGCTTCATTACTATTGGTTAAATCAATTTCCTTGATGAGCGAATAAATGGCGCTATCTTTTTGAGAAACTTCTTTGGTAGGCATCAATCTTCTGGAAATTTCTACTTTTTGCAAAGACGCACCTTCTTTATATCCTTTTGACATCAACACCAAATCTTGCACAGTCATATTCTCGAAATAATCGTAAGCGCCTGGTTTGTTTACTTCGCCATTTACCGTGATATAATATTTCTCTCTCAACTCATTGATATGATAGATCTGAATACTGTCTTCACGAACTAAGGGCAAATTAAATTTACCAGCAAGCACATCGCTAATATTAAAGTTGATAAACTCAGGTGTAAGGTCTGGTTTCAATCTTCTCAGAATGGCTCTTGCAGTATAGGCATCGCCCCTGGGCTTCGCTGCTTCCATCACATCTTTTAATGTGGGCATTTGCGTAATCCCATAAGCTCCTGCATAATACACAGCTCCATTTACTGTAACCCGATTATCAAATACATTGGCCAAAGAATCAACTGTTAATGTATCGCCGGAAACTAAATGAAAACTCTTTAGATCATTGGCTTTTACGCTGATCAATTCTTTGCTTCTAGTACCGAAACGTGAAACCCGAATCATTTCTTTATATCCAATATCTGCAAAGCCCCCTCCATAATTTAAAATATCGGCAGCAGTTTCATTTTGTTTTACATCAAATAGTGCTTGTTTTTTTACTGCCCCTTTTAAAGCTACACGGGTTTGATAAGGATTCACACGAATCACATCACCATCTTGTAATAACAAGTTTTTTGTAAGATCTGATTTCAACAGAAAATCATATAGATCAAAAACCGAGATCGATTTACCATTGCGTACCAATTCAATATTTCTAAAAGAACCAATTGAATTTGGCCCACCAGATGCGTATAAAGCATTCATTAAAGTAGATAAAGAAGACACATCATAATTGCCAGGATACCTGATCTCGCCTATTAAGGTTACTTGAATACTTCTAATCTGACCCACAGAAATTTGAACCGACACGCTTCCGTTTGAAATGCCTGGATAAATTTTAGCCAATGCCTTTTTCATTTTCATTCTTGCATCTTCCACCGTTAATCCAGCCACTTTTACAGGACCCAGATTGGGAAAACGAATATCACCTTCGGCAGTAACTTTTAATTTTTTCGTTAAATCAGAAACGCCATATACATCCACTACTAATTGATCGCCTACACCTATAATATAACCTTGAGGGGTAGCAATATTTAAGTTGGGTTCAAAACTCAAATCTGCGTTTTCAAAAATAGATGCACCAAATGGTTTGAGTCCTTTGGTAGTATCTGGTCCGTTTAAATGAAGCAACTGACTAGTCTTTGGTTTCACTCTTGGTTCGTATGGGTCGGATATACTTTTTGCAGGTGCATTAATATCTTTCATGATGGAAGGGTCCAGCATCGAAATTCGTTTCTTTAAAAGAGTGATCTGGTCGGTAGATAATCCTTTTTCTCGAGCTTTCATATCCATTTCCAAATCAGATAAGCCAAAGAGCTGGTATTGCGACATGAGGATGATCAATTGCTGATCGGTAAGGTTTTCGATATTCATGGGTGTTGCCTGAGCTGAAACTCGATTAGTAGCAAATGCCAAACCCAATACCAACATGAGGATTGTAAAGAATCGAACCATATATTAGATTAATGCGTAAAACTACGGTTTTTTAAAAAGAAATAAGTAAGCGATAAACCCGCCAGGGTGTTTGATCTATCAGACAATTCAGAAGCTCCTGCAAATCCGCCATCTAATTTTACCCAGCGATAATTCAATGCACTGGTATGGGTAATAAATCCAGAGATTAAAAGCTGTTTATAATCCCATTGCACTTGAAGAGTAGTATTCCAATCGACCCAATATTTATTAGCAGTACCAGAACCAATATTTCCAGAGAAATAATTGAAATAATAAAAGTCGTTATTATGGGCTAATCGTTCTGCTGAAAAACCAATTCTCTTTAAACCTTTCACCCAACTTAAGCTGATGGTTTCACTATTACTACCCGGTCCAATGGAAGCACCTAATACCTGTCCTTCATTAGTGTACCCCTGCGTAATAAAAGGATGGGTGTACCAACTATTGGTTCTGGGCACTCCAAAAATAGCGTCCTTGTTAAAGATCAATCTGGCATCAGGTAATTGCAATTGTGTAATTTCTATGCCAAATAAAATGCCGCCTTTCTTATTATCTTGTTTAAATAATTTTCTAAACCCAGCTGTATATCCAGTAGGAATGGTATCGCCAATAATATTAAAAGGGGTTGCTAATTTATTGGCCCTGCCATATTCGAGATATACTTCAGCGTGTTCTTTGGGCATGGCGTATCTAAAAAATAAAGAGCCAAGTGATGCTGAACTGTTTTTGTTTTCGCTCTCCATTACCAGATTAGTAGGCAATGCTTGTTCATCTCCACTATAAAAATAATTGACCCCAGTGAATCCTATATGCAAGTTGGGTGTCCATGTCGGATTCCAACTAACTATATAACCCATCATTAATCGATCTGTCTGTGGTTTTTTGGCGATGCCATCAGCCCAAATGGTGCGCATGAGTTCATTATCGGGCGACTCTGTTTCTACGTTATTTAATTTTCCAAACACTGTCTGAAATTCAATATTTCCCAAATGGGTATGGATGGGTTTTCTGCTATTAATGCTAGCGTGTAAAAAGCCAGGCGCATTATTGGTTAATACCAAACTGTTTTTAATGCCAGGGCCCCACCAAAGATTTTCATTGGAGATCCCAAAGGATATATTTTTAAGATGATACTTAAAACTCGATTGACCTAAAAAAAATCGCGAAATAGGTTCAGTACCAAATCTGCTAAAATTGTCGATCTTGTTTACGTTGTACAAATAATATTTGGCCCAATAATTTCCATCATTGGGATCACTCTGAAATCCTACGGGCTCTTTATTGGCAGCTGTTACATATTCAGGTTGCAGTTGCAAACTAAAACCCCGCCATAGAATATTAACCCCAATCGAAAATCGTTGTTGCATTCCCACAGATGGATATAAACTACCATCATTGGCCCCAATTGGTAAACTGGAATTGTTTTGCAATTGAACACCAACCTGCGTTAACTGAATGGTAGGCCATTTCTTTTTCTTCACTCCCTCTTCCAACAATTGATTCCAATATTGTTCCGTAGATCGAATCGCAAAAGATCTGCCAGGTGCATGAACAGTATCCTTCAATTGTTCCAACCGCTGATAGTCCATCAAATAAATGTCGCTCACCACATCCTGAGCAGATATCATTAATGAACACAACAAAAAAGGAACTATAATTAATTTTTTCATTTATACTTTTTAAGTTTCCCCTTCATCGCATGCGATGGAGGGGTGGCTGGAGCGACTGAGCGAACAGACGGGGTGGTTAAAAGAAATACACACAATTCACCAACGCATACAAATTAAACCTATCCCCTTTTTCCCATCCATAATTCTTCGAACTCACAAACTGCATCTCTCCATTCAATAATAGTTTACCCCATCTCTTCTGACCTAACACCCCCAGAGCAAGATCGTTCCATTGATACTCTCCCATTCCAATCGTATTCAATCCTCCTCTAAATCCCTTAGGGTCTTGTTGTATTCTTTGAAACTTAATACCTATATATTCAAAGCCTTTTATTTTTTTCACCTGAAAAGTTTGCACATTATTACCCTTACCACTACCTGCACCTAATATTTGATTTTGAAAAGTTAAACCCTGAACAACCTGTCCATGTTCATACCAGTTTCCCGCGTTGCGTACAATAGCACTCGTAGTTTGAGCCATTTGTGTGATTTCGCCCGAAATATCTAATAACTGATCCTTTTTAAGATTTACAATTTTTTTAAACCCTGCTATGAATGCAGATGAATGATTGGCATTGGTGGTAAAATCGCGCATGTTTTGTTTGAAATCGTTGTACCCGTATTCCAAATAAAATTCGGCCTGATGTTTTGGTAAAAGCCAACGTGTAAACAAACTAAATGCACCATCACTTGGTGTTGAATTTATATTTGCATTCGCATCAGGACTAGACCCTGCTAGCACAGGAAGGTATTTGCTGATAAATGAACCCGTCATCGTTTTTTGATCATCCGCATACATATCAACCACTCTTGTAACACCAAAGAAAAATTCTTTCATCCATTTGGGTTGATAGGTTAACACCATCCCATTAAAATAGCGGTCTTTATTGACAGGGTTAAAAGGTTTTAAATAAGTATTCTCAAATGCAGCAGCAGTATCTTCTTTTAATTTGCCCGCAACTAATTGCCATTCAAAAGAACCAATCCCCGTTTTTAGTGGGCGATTCGAATGGAAGGAAAGGTGTTGAAACCCGGGTGCATTATTACTCATAAGTAAAGAACTAAACTGCCCGGGGCCCCACCACAAATTTTCGGTAGAAACAGCCAATGAAGCAGCACCAAGATTTAATCGAATAGAAGATTGACCCGGATATAATTTCGAAAAACTTTTTCCTGAATTAGAACCATAGCCTGCTGTAATATCATAAGAGCTATTTGCTGCATACACAAATTCTGGTTGCAATTGAATAGTGATTGGGCCGAATTGCGCAAACGCACCTGCACTAAATGAAGTTTGTAAACCCTTTGCCATGATCATCCCCTGATCATTCCAACCATAAGGATGATGGCTATTAAATTTCGAAGAAAAAACTGCTGGCATCCATCCAATTTTCAGAAGATCATTTGCAAAAGATTTTTTATCCAATTTTATTTTTTGGGTACTATCAATCAAGTTCCATAAATCTTTTCTATTGAAATTCTTTTGATAAATAAATGGCCTTGCAGTAAAAGAATTACCCTCATCTATTTTGCCCTCCAACTGTAAAACCCGCAACATATCTTCAGTTCCAACCTGCCCAATCGGCAATGATTGACCAGCAGCACTTAAACTGATAAAAAATAAACTAACAATCGAAATTATTTTTTTAAAAGTGTAGAACTGTATAATTTTTTTATTCAAAATTTGATTATGACTAGTTATAAAAAATATCTGCGAAAATTGATTCAATTTGAAATATCTCATCAATGGTTAGTATTGAGAATTCTTTTTCTTTTGCCCGCTTAGACAGCTGACCATTGTTTTGTTCTAAAAATATTACTAAAACTGAGATCATTTTATCTGGCATTTCAAAAATCTCTTCTAATGTGTGCTTAAATTTTTCATACTTTAATAAATAACTAATTTCTTTTGGAATGATGTTTTCAATGGTGTCTTTAATACAATCAAAAAGGAATTCTGCTTGTTTTGTAGCATCAAAGTATCGATAAAAATCCTTCGTATTATTAGTAACTAGCAAATTATGATTTCGCGTTTCTTCCCAATCAATCCAATCTAAAAGTGGATTTGAATATGACTCAAGAACTTTTCTATAATCAACAATATGCTCTAAAATAGAGGATGATATCGGAAAAATAATTCCTTGATCTGAAAACTGTTTTTTTGCTAAAATATGATGAATTAGATAACGATGAATTCTTCCGTTTCCATCTTCAAATGGATGTATAAATACAAAACCAAAAGCTATAATAGTTGCTGCTAATACGGGATCAAAATTATCCTTAATCAGCAACTGATTTGTTTCAATGAATCCATCTAATAAATCGTTTAAATCTTCCTGTCGAGCTGAAATATGAACAGGTACAGGCTCTCCAGTTATTCTATCATGTTCTCCTACAAAACCACCTTGATTTCGAATTCCCAATTGAATGAAACGAGCGTTTTCAATTACAAGTTGCTGTAATCGAACCAATTCTTCTTTAGTAAGTTCATTTGTTCCAGCTTGTCCAATTGCCAAACCCCATCTTGCAGCTCTTTTACTCTTCGGACTTTCTCCTTCAATGGTAAAAGATGCTTTGGAATCCTTCAACAATAAAAATGCAGATGCACGTTGAATGATATCCCTTCGAATTCCTACTACACTTTTTTTACTAATATTTGCATATCCTTTACTTAAATGAGTTTCAAGCTTATGTGTTCTGCGAATTAAAGGGCAAAAATTAGTATTACCTGGTAAATTATTAATTATTAAGTGTCGGGGTGATTTTATTCCGGAAACCCCATATTGCAATTTTTCATCTATTACTTTAATATAGCTTTTCTTAGTCAGGTTGGCTTTCTCCTGAATTAGTTTTCCAGATACCCATTCAATTAGAAACCATATTCTTCGTGCATATTGACCAGTTGGCTCTATGTTAACCAAATCCATTATTTCATTTTCCGTTAATTTTTCAATTAACTTAGAAAATACCAAAAGACTTACACCTTCATATTTAAGCGCAAATACCAGATGATTATATAAGGCTTGTATTTTAGTAACCTGCTTATTGTCGTTTGGTAAATAGGTACTTGGTAAAACTATCCATTGTTCTGAAACCAATCTTTGATTCTTTTCAGCAATCATGGTAATGGGAGATACCATGGGAATTTGGAGATCTAATTTATCAATGATAGCTGCATAACCAGTTACCCAACCAGTATAAGGTTTAGATAACCCTTTAAAAATGGGCGCATTATTCGAAAAATGAGCGCTAAATAGCATTCGATATAATTAATGAGCGCAATCTACTAAATTTTAAGAATTATTAAAGGCATAAATGTAAAAATGAGTTCCTCTCCTTAACAGGCCTATCTTGCTTTTTATTATTTCCCCTCCAGCGCATGCGCTGGAGGGGTGGCTGGAGCGACTGAGCGAACAGACGGGGTGGTTATTTACAACCTCCAATAAACCTTACACTCCATCAAAGCCTCATCCCTATCATAAAACCCCTTCACATCAAATAAATTCAATTCGAAATGCATGGAAATATCCTTTAATCGCTTTAAATCATAAGCAACAAATGCATCATGCTTCACTGCAAGAACAACTGCATCATAATGCATTGAAATATTTATTTCATTCGTCACTTTCATTCCAGAAGGTATAAATGATTGGTGGTGCACCATCGGATCCACAATATCCACCGATACCGAATAATCCATCAACTCCTTCACAATATCAAAAACTTTGCTGTTTCTGGTATCTCCAATATTTTCTTTAAAACTACAACCCAAAATGAGCACCCTTGAATTAGAAATATTTTTCTGTTGTTGAATTAAAGCCTTCACCACTTTCTCCGCAATAAATTTCCCCATTCCATTATTCACCAAACGGCCTGAATGAATTACTTTGGGGGTATATCCTAACGCCTCGGCTTTGTGTGTTAAATAGTAAGGATCCACCCCAATACATTGTCCGCCAACAAGGCCAGGCTCAAAGGGCATAAAATTCCATTTGGTAGCAGCTGCCTGCAATACTTCTCTGGTATCAATTCCCATCCTGTCGAAAATCAAGGCCAGTTCATTTACAAAAGCAATGTTCAGATCTCGCTGGGCATTCTCAATTACTTTGGCTGCTTCGGCTACTTTAATACTCGGAGCTTGATAAATTCCAGCAGTAATCACAGAACTATATAATGCGGAAATTCTGGAAAGCGTATCTGCAGAATCTCCAGAAACAATTTTTAATATATTTTCGATAGGTCGTTTACGATCACCGGGATTAATTCTTTCGGGTGAGTACCCTACAAAAAAATCTTTCTTCCAAATCAATCCACTTGTTTGCTCCAATATGGGAACACAAATTTCTTCCGTTAATCCCGGATAAACAGTACTTTCAAAAACGATAGTTATTCCTTTTTTTAAAATACTACCCACCATTTGGGTTGCTTTTCTCAAAGGGTTTAAATCTGGGTTATTTTGAACATCAATATCAGTCGGAATGGTAACGATCAAAAACGAACAATCAGCAAGTGGATCAATAGAATGATGAAAATACAGACTGGGTTGATTGATTAGATCTGTATTACAAAGATGATTGGGATCAATACCTTTTTTTAGTGACTCAATTTTAGGCATTTCAATATCAAATCCCTTCACTAAATATTTACTAGCAAATAAACATGCCAGTGGAAGCCCTACATAACCTAAACCAACAATGCCAATTTTAATTTCTTTCATAATTGTCAATCCAACTTACAGGAAAGTCAAGAGCCAAAAAAGCCTCCCATAGAAATAGGAGGCGTAGTTTATTATATTTATATATTAAACACCAAAGGCTTTGCGGACTTTGGAAACATAATCCAGTTTCTCCCAGGTAAACAATTCTACTTTCATAGACTTCTCTTTACCAGAAGGGTCTTTGAATGTTTTTACCACCACTTCATTCTTACGACCCATGTGCCCATAAGCTGCAGTTTCACTATAGATCGGTGTTCTCAACTTCAGTCTTTGTTCAATGAAGTAAGGACGCATATCAAAGATGCTTTGAACCAATTTGCCAATCTGACCATCAGTCATTTTCACTTTTGCAGTACCATATGTGTTTACATTGATACTGGTTGGTTTTGCTACACCAATTGCATAGGATACCTGAACCAATACTTCGTCAGCCACACCTGCAGCTACTAAGTTCTTAGCGATATGCCTGGTGGCATAAGCTGCCGAGCGATCTACTTTGCTGGGATCTTTACCACTGAAAGCGCCACCACCGTGTGCACCTTTACCACCGTAAGTGTCTACGATGATCTTGCGACCAGTTAAACCTGTGTCGCCGTGTGGACCACCAATTACAAACTTTCCAGTTGGGTTGATATGGTATTTGATATCCGCGTTGAATAGTTTCGCGTATTTCTTGTATTTCTTCTTAACCCTGGGGATCAAAATATTAATGATATCATCTTTAATCTTAGCCAGCATCTTTGCTTCCTGATCAAAGTCATCGTGCTGGGTAGAAACTACAATCGCATCAATTCTTACGGGTTTATTATTATCATCGTATTCTAAAGTAACCTGGCTTTTTGCATCCGGACGTAAGTACTGGATGGCTTTGTTCTCACGGCGAAGTGCTGCCAGTTCAATCAAGATCTTATGAGCCAGATCCAGTGCCAATGGCATATAATCTTCTGTTTCGTTGGTTGCATAGCCAAACATCATACCCTGATCTCCTGCACCTTGATCTTCTTTCTTCTTCTTGTCTACACCTTGATTGATATCAGCACTCTGCTCATGAATTGCCGATAAAATACCGCAGCTATTGGCTTCAAACATGTATTCGCTCTTGGTATAACCAATCTTACGAATCACGCCTCGCGCAATTTCTTGCACGTCTAAATAGGCTTTAGACTTTACTTCTCCTGCCAAGATCACCTGACCTGTAGTCACCAAGGTTTCACAAGCCACTTTCGATTCTTTATCAAAAGCCAAAAAATTATCAATCAATGCATCAGATATCTGATCGGCCACTTTATCAGGATGTCCTTCAGATACACTCTCGGAAGTAAACAAATAAGGCATAACTAATTTTTAGAATTTAAGGATACAAAGGGATGTGTTTGAAAATAAAAATATTGATGAACTCATATTTAATTCCTACTATTTTTTTATTAATTCAAAAATTCCACAACCATAAGTACATCCAAAATTACTTGAGATACTTTCGTCATTCAATAATTGCCTGGGGTAAAAATTCCCTTTATCATTTACAAATGAGAAAGATTTTATTTCAAATTTTGGTGAGATAATTTCAAGTAAATAGGCAATCGAAAAAACTCTATGTGCATTAAATTCAATTCTTTGCTCTCCAATTGGCACTGAAAAATAAAAAGAACCACCTACTTTTAGAATACAAGATATATTTTTAAAGCCTTTAATAAAACCAAAATAGTCAATAGGATCTCCATACCTTCCAAGCCCAAAATGTTCTAATGCATGTAGGCATGATAAAGAATCACATGACTCAATTAACTGTTCTTGTAAATTTAATAAATCTGACTGAGTAAACTCAATATTTCTTAATTTAATATCAATATTTCTAATGTCAATGATTTCTATTTTTCTAAAGGCAGCTACATGAGCAACAAACCCATCGATTCTAGATCCAATATCTATATGCCGTATTGGATTATTATCATAAATTAACTGAGAAACAAAAAGATCCTGATGAAAATAATGGCCAGAAGCAATTCCAGCACTTTCGTTCCATTCATTTAAAATTGGGAAACTTTTTCCAAATTTAAACGTTTTATCGAATCCTCTACTTTTTTTAAGTTTTCGTAAATCATTAAAATATTTAGGAAATCCTATTAAAGATTTATAAAATTTTATAGGATTAAACCCTAATAACTGTAGGAAGTTATAAATCCTAATTAGCATTGTATCCAATTATAAGGGTGAATTTTTGATTGACTTTTCTTTATTATCATAATGTAGATTTGTCTTTAATTATTTAAAATTACTGAACATCCAACTAATGCTTAATCCCAATTAGAATCTTTAATTAATTCATAAACGCTCAAAATTCCATTCTCTAAACTTATTTTTGGATACCATCCTAAACATTCTAATTTAGAAATGTCCATTAATTTTCTAGGGGTCCCATCTGGTTTAGTAGTATCTAATACAATTTCACCATTAAACCCAACTACCTTTTTTACGAGGGTTGCCAAATCAAATATTGTAATATCATTTCCGAATCCAACATTTATTAAACCAGAATTATTATATGTGCTCATTAGAAAAATACAAGCTTCAGCCAAATCATTTACATGCAAAAATTCTCTTCTAGGCGAACCAGTTCCCCAAATTATAACTTCATCTGCATTTTCTCTTTTAGCAGTAATAAATTTTCGTAATAGAGCAGGTAAAACATGTGAATTATTTAAATTATAGTTATCATTAGGTCCATATAAATTAGTAGGCATAGCAGAAATAAAATTACAACCATATTGAGCTCGATATGCATCACACATTTCAATACCAGCAATTTTCGCAATGGCATAGGGTTGATTTGTATGTTCTAAATAACCGGATAAAAGGTATTCTTCTTTTAAAGGTTGTGGTGCTAATTTTGGATAGATACAAGAAGACCCTAAGAATAGTAGTTTTTCTACTTTTTGTAAATAAGATGAATGTATAACATTGGCTTCTATCATTAAATTCTCATACACAAAATCAGCGCGATAAGTATTGTTAGCAATGATGCCTCCAACTTTAGCGGCTGCTAAGAAAACATGTGTAGGATTCTCTACCTCAAAAAAATCATTAACAGCTTTTTGATTCCTTAAATCAAGTTCACTTGAAGTCCTAGTAACAATATTTTGATAACCTTTCTCTTGCAGCTTTCTTACAATAGCACTTCCCACCATACCACGATGGCCTGCCACATATATTTTAGATTGAGAATTCATTATTCAAATTCATTTTTAACTTTAAATCCACTTGCCTTTAAAAATTGATCTTTCTCGAATATATTCAAATCACTCTCCACCATTTCTTTTACCAACATTGGTAAAGTATATTTAGGTTTCCATCCTAATTTAGTTTGAGATTTAGTTGGATCTCCAATTAATAAATCAACTTCAGTAGGGCGATAATATCGAGGATCCACTTTTACAATTATTTGACCTAGCTTAACTTGATATTTTCCATTGCTAGCAATAACAATCCCCACTTCATTTTCACCCTCGCCTTCAAATTTTAATTCAACTCCAACTTCTGCAAAAGCCATTTTAACAAAATCTCTTATATATGTAGTTATTCCTGTAGCAATTACATAATCTTCAGCTTTCTCCTGTTGAAGAATCAACCACATAGCTTCAACATAGTCTTTAGCATGACCCCAATCACGTTGTGCATCTAAATTTCCTAAATAAACAATGTCCTGTAAACCTAGGGCAATTTTAGCAACCGCACGTGTAATTTTTCTTGTTACAAATGTCTCTCCTCTTAATGGAGATTCATGATTAAATAAGATACCATTACAAGCAAACATTTTATATGCTTCTCTATAGTTAACTGTTATCCAATATCCATAGATTTTAGCTACTGCATATGGGGATCTAGGATAGAATGGAGTAGTTTCAGATTGTGGTACCGCTTGGACTAATCCATATAATTCAGATGTGGATGCCTGGTAAACTTTAGTTTTTTTTCCCAGTCCTAATAATCGAACAGCTTCTAAAATTCTCAATGTACCTATACCGTCTGCATTGGCAGTATATTCAGGTATTTCGAAACTCACATGTACATGGCTCATAGCAGCCAAATTATAGATCTCATCGGGTTGCACTTCTTGAATGATCCTTGTTAAATTCATAGAATCAGTTAAATCACCATAATGTAAAATCATATGGCGATCTGGGATATGTGGATCTTCATAAAAGCCATCTATTCTGCCTGTATTAAAAAGAGAACTGCGCCTTTTAATACCATGTACTTCATAACCCTTCTTCAATAACAACTCAGCCAAATAAGCACCATCTTGTCCGGTTATACCCGTAATTAAAGCTTTCTTCATATCAATAAATCAGATTAACATTAAACTATTTAATGCGTTACATTTTTTTGAAATAACACATTTGTAAAAGTTTTAAAAATTATTTTCATGTCGAATAAGAAAGATTTTTTATTTAAATATTCATTTTCGTATGCTACCTTTTCGACAATAGAAATTTCGTCTCTTCCATTTATTTGCGCCCATCCAGTAATTCCTGGCTTTAATTTATCTACTCCTGCTGCCACTCTCAAAGCCATCAAGTCATCTTGATTATATAGCGCAGGACGTGGGCCAACAAAAACCATTTCGCCCCTGATAATGTTGATCAAATTAGGCAATTCATCTAAACTAAATTTTCTGAGAATTTTGCCAATATATAAAATATATTGTTCAGGGTTAAGTAACAAGTGTGTAGCCACATTTGGTGTATTTTTTTTCATCGTACGAAACTTAATAATCTGGAAAAAAGAATAATTTATTCCCACTCTTTTTTGTTTAAAAAAAACAGGCATCCCATCTTCCATTAACACTAAACCAAAAACTATAAAAATAATGGGGGATAATATTATAGTTAATATAAGTGCTACAACTCTATTTAGCATTTGTCAACTTTAAATACATTTCAAGTTTATTGTAAACAATAGTTCGTTCGAAATTTTCTAAAAAAAAATCATACCCATTAACTGCATATTCTGCTCTTTCAGATATAGATTTATTGTATAGAGTTTCAATATTATTCGCAAGAAATTGAAAGTTGCCGGATTCAGAGCAAAGGCCAGCTTTTGCTTCTAAAATTGTTGAAGCTGCAATTCCTTCAATATTCGCAATAATGGGTTTTCGACATGCTAAATAAGATTGAATTTTAGAGGGAATAGTTAATGAAAAAATCAAGCTCTTTTTTAAACTAACAAGCAATACATCCGCGCAAGCAAAGAAAAATGGCATTTCATTCGATGGAAAAGATCCAAGGAAGAAAAAACGGTGTACTAAATTTAATGATTTTATTTTTTCAATAGCTAAAGCTTTGCCTCTTCCATCTCCCAATACAACCCAGTTTATTGCTAACCCCTTTTCATCAACAAGTTTTGCAGCTTTTATGATCGTATCAAAATCTTGAGCAAAACCAATATTCCCAGCAAATAATACACGAAATCCATTTGGAAATTTTTGATTATAATTTTCATTAATAAGTTCTGGTTTATAGAACTGTTCAACTGTATTGGGAAGATATTTTATTTTATTTTTTTCAACTCCTTTATTAACTAAAAATTCTATGAACCCGTTTGATTGTACTAATATAACATCTGATTTAGCATAAAAATAGTTCATTAAGTTATTTACCATTTTCAATAGTAATTTAACTTTAAAACCTCCTGCGTCAGACAAACTTTCTGGCCATAAATCTTGAATATAAAAATATAGTGGTACTTTAAACCTTTTTTTTGCAACAAGCCCAGGAATTCCAACAGTAGCTGGAGAGAGTTGATAAACAATTATTTTATCGAATGGTCCTTTTATAAAAAACATTTTATAGGTTGAAAAAAAAGCAAACGAAAGATAGTTTAATAGAAGTATTAAACCATTACCATTACCGCGAGGAATTAATGGAACCCTAATTATTTTTATGCCATTCCAAAGTTCAACACTTTTATTAAAAAAAGTATACCCTGTAGAAAATGTACCTATAGGATAGTTAGGCTTTCCAGTTAATACAGTAACATTATGGCCACGATCATTTAATTCGAGACATAAATCGTTTACTCTAAAATTTTCAGGCCAGAAATACTGTGAAACCACAAGGATACGCATATCAAGAAATGTTTAAATACGCAATTAAACTTTATAAAAATATTTTTTTACTGTATCCTTTTTCCAAACTGTTCTATTAACAAAATCTATATAGCTTAAAATAATTCTTACAACCTTAATTGAGACATTGTCAACATTATAATCATTAATGATTCTTATTGCATTCGGGTTTGCTTTAAATTGTTCAATAACAATATTAACCCCTTCTAAAACTCTTTCCCTCTCAATTCCTGACATTATAACAACTCCTTCATCCATCCCTTCAGGCCTTTCATGTGCCATTCGAATCATGATAGCTGGAAAGTTTAAAATTGAGGACTCCTCAGTAATTGTTCCACTATCAGAAATTACGCAACTAGAATTTACTTGCAATGAAATATAATCAAAGAATCCAATTGGCTTCATATAGTTTACAAGAGGGTTTATCTCTATATCACTTTTAATATCGTTTAATCTTTTTTGAGTTCTAGGATGAGTTGATACAATAATTGGATAATTATACTTTTCTGCCAATGCATTCAATGAGTCCACCAACTTTTTTAAATTTTCAGGATAATCAACATTTTCTTCCCGATGAATTGAAACAATAAAATACTTCCCTTTTTCAATTTGTAATTTTTCTAAAATATTAGATCCATTAATTTGAGGCTGATAAAACCCTAATATTTCTTTCATGCATGAACCTGTCTTAATAACAGTTTCAGGTCTTAGGCCTTCTTTAATTAAATAATCACGTGCCTGCTCAGTTAGTGGCATATTTATATCACTCAAGTGATCCACAATTTTTCTATTTAACTCTTCTGGAACACGTTGGTCAAAACATCTATTACCTGCTTCCATATGAAAAATAGGAATCTGTCTACGTTTTGCAGATATTACTGATAAACATGAATTAGTATCTCCATATAACAGAACTGCATCTGGATTTATTTGCTCCAATATAGAATCAGATTTTATGATAATATTTCCAATAGTCTCAGCAGTAGTTTTACCAACAGCATCCAAAAAATAATCAGGTTTCCTAACACCTAAATCATTGAAAAATATTTCATTTAATTCATAATCATAGTTTTGACCTGTATGTACAACAATGTGTTCAACACGTTTATCCAATTCAGCCATAACTCTACTTAATTTAATGATCTCAGGCCGTGTACCAACAATTGTCATTACTTTAGTGCTCATTGATTTTATTTTTTCAGTTATATATATTCGAATTTTTTAAACTATCAATTTTTAACTCATTCACTAATTCATTCCAATTAGGTTGCTCAATTTTTAATTCATTAAATATTCGATTAGAAATTAAGTTTTTATTAGATTCATAAGTGTTTTCCATTTCAATTTCAGCATTAACATCAAAAGCCTTATTAAATAATTTTAATAAAGTGTATTTTGAAATTGGCTGGGATGAAATATTGTATAATCCATACATTATCGGATAGTTCTCAATTATATTTAAAACTATTTTTGCCATTCGAATATTTGTTATCCCAGAATATAAAACTTTCGAGAAACCTTTTAAATGATGATGGCCCTGTTTTAAAAACCATTCTAATAATTCTGTTTTATTTTCAAGTTCACGTCCAATCATAGAACCTCTCAAAGTCAAAGTGTTTTTGGAATCGAAAACTTCACCAAGAGATTTGGTTAATCCATATAAATCAAATGCATCCTTAAAATCTGTTTCATTATAATCCCCTTTTTTTCCTGAAAAAACGCAATCAGTACTAAAATGGATTAATCTTTTTCTATTTAAAACTACCCATTCGTTTAAAAAATGAGGTAAGGCACTATTTAGTATGATACTATTAGTTATGTTATTATTTACACCTCTTCTAATTGTTACACCACTTGCATTTATTAAAACATCAGGAGAAATATTATCGAGTTTGCTTTTAAGAGTACTAAAATCAGACAAGTCAATTTTGTCTAACACCTTTTCTGATTTATAAATTGTAGAAAATTTATAATTATCTAAACTATTTCTTAAAGTAACCCAAGTATCAGAATGCTTCTCAGAAATTATTTGATGCATTTTATGACCAATCATACCGTTTCCACCAAATATTAATATTCTCACAAAGATAATTTAACTATTTATAACCAATTTTATTTAGTAAAGCAATTACTTCATTTTGCATTAACCTTTTAGTATTATGAGAGTGATAATCGTCTATTGAAAGCAAAGTTTCTAATCCCTCGGAAAAATATTTATTATAATTCAAATCTCTATTATCAGCTGGTACTCTATAATAATCGCCCAAATCTTCAGCTAACATCATTTCTTCTTTGGCCAATAGAGTTTCATATAATTTTTCTGCGTGACGAGTACCAATAACTTTAATTGCAACTGTAGAATTATAAATTTTTTTCATTGCTTCTGCCAATTCTCCTATTGTTGAAGCTGGAGATTTTTGAACAAAAATATCGCCACTATTACCATTCTTAAATGCAAACAAAACTAATTCAACAGCTTCGTCTAGAGTCATCAAAAACCTTGTCATGTTAGGATCTGTAACAGTAATAGATTCATTAGAAACTATTTGGTTGTAGAATAAAGGAATTACCGAACCTCTAGAAGCCATAACATTTCCATATCTAGTTCCAACAAGAATTGTGTTTTCAGAAATTCTGGATTTAGCAACCATCACCTTTTCCATAAGTGCTTTTGAAATACCCATCGCATTAATAGGATAAACAGCCTTATCAGTACTTAAACAAATTACTTTTTTAACTTTACGATGTATAGCTGCAGTTAAAACATTTTCGGTTCCCAAAACATTTGTTTTTACAGCTTCAATTGGGTAAAACTCACATGAAGGTACTTGCTTTAAGGCGGCAGCATGAAATACATAGTCAACAGATACCAATGCAGCATCTATACTAGAATAATCACGAACATCGCCAATATAAAATTTAACTTTTGGATTATGAAGTTCAACACGCATATCGTGTTGCTTTTTTTCATCTCTGCTAAAAATTCTTATTTCTTTTATATCTGTATCTAAAAATTTTTTCAGGACAGCATTTCCAAACGATCCGGTGCCCCCAGTAATAAGTAAAATCTTACCCTTAAACATTTTTTACGAATTTATTAAATTAATTAAATTTTCAATCTCGCTTTGAATTAAAATAGAAGTTTGTTTTATATTGAATGAAGAGATGTTTCTATAAATAACTTCAGCAATATCTTCAGCAGAATTAGGATTGAACATATCAGTAGGTATAACTATATCTTGAACAAAATTTAAATCACTAGCAATAATTTTACATCCACAAGTTGCAGCTTCTATTAAGGGCAATCCAAAACTTTCCGCTAATGAAGGATATATTAAAAATTCAGATTTACTATATAATTCTTTTACTTCATTTTCATTACATACTCCGAAATTTTCAATTTCTAACCCTTGGCTCTTAAGTTCTTTTACTTTTTTTAACAATTGAGGGAACTTGTCAGAAATAGTAAGCCCTAAAAATGGCTTTACAAAATACTTTCTTGAAAGTATAATCCAGGCCTCAAATAAATTCAAATGGTTTTTTTGAGACACTCCATCTGCAATGTATATAAAGGATGTTTTTTTTCTATCACATAATATAGGCTCGTCAGGAAAATAATTTTTATAAAAAGGAATTATATGTATATTTTCATTTAATATTCCTAATCTTTGCAAAAGATTAGTTTTCATGTTTTTTGTTTGAACAATCCACTTATATCGTTTTGAATTTTTTAATTTTATATAGCCTCTTTTTATAAAGAATATCAATTTCGTTTTGATACTATATTTATTCTTTTCAAATGGGTTTGAAAGTAATAATATGTTATGAAATAAAATAAAAGTTGGCAAATTTGTTTTGACAGGCGGTGGGACATTTGCAAAGCAAAATATTCTATTGCACTTGTTCAACATAGTATTATAAACAATCTTTCTATTCCTTTCAGAACCTTCAATTATTACACGATTTTTTTCACCAACTTTTTCAATTATATAAAGGGGCATTCTTTTATCAAATAAAATAAAATATAATTGATTTTTTTTATTTAATTCTTCAATAAAATAATCTAGAAGATTTTTTCCACCTCCTTCATTTATATACATACTATCAATAAAAATCATATTTCAACTAAGTTGCATATTGTAAAAGTTCCATAACCCTATCGTCAATAGAATTCATATTTTCATGAATTCTATTATATCCGTTATTACGAATTTCAGAAAATACGGTTTCCACTTTTGAATTAAAAACATTACTAATGGTAGCATTCAAATGATTAATATTATTTTGATCATAATATAAACAATTGTCTTTTAAAATGTCAAAAGTTGGAGCTGTATTTTCAGTTAATAACAACCCAAATGAAGCAGTTATTTCAAATATTTTTAAATTAGTAAGGTCTCTATTCTCATTTGTCAAAATATTTAGATTAATTCTACTTGCAGAAATAATATTCGGAAATTCTTCTTGATTCAAAACCCTTTTCTGCAATAAAATATTTTTATTTTTATATATTTTTGAAAATCCCCAACCTCCACCCCATATTTCTATTGGGATATCAGAATTAATAGAAGAGAGAATTTGTTCTCTTCTTTTACTAAATGTACCTATAAAAGTAATTTTGTTCTCAATTTTTGGAATTACATCAGGCTTTTTGTGGAGCCATGGAATGTAATACCATTCAAGATATAATGGATTAGAAATACCCTTATTTCTATATTCTTCAAACAAATGTTTTCTTGCGGAAAAAACAATATCGTATAATTTTAATGAATCTAATAAGCTTTGACTAGAATTATAATGATTAAAGAAATCATCAGGGTTCCAATTCGCTATTGTAATACTATTTTTTTTGAATTTATAAAGAGTTTCGGGAAATATATTTATGCCTTTAGAAATAAGTAAAAGTGAAGGTCTAAACAATTCAATTTCAAGTTGTAATTGCTCATTTATGAGTTTTTCATTTTTATTATAATTAATTTTACGCAAAACCTTATCAACGATATTATCAAATATAACTGGAGATAAAATTTTATAAAAATCAAATATTTTAAAGGCTATTTTCTTTTTCTCAAGTATTTTAGAAATACAATCCACATGTGTTCCTGGCCAATTTTCACCGTACAATAATACTCTAAGACTCATTTTTTTTCAATTTTCAAAAAAGTATGTGACGCAAGGAAACCAGCAAATAATCCAAAAGTTAATTTATTAAACAATGCGCTTTTTGATGGATTTTGAATTACACGATCAGCATGAAACAAATTAAAATCATTTTCCAATAAAAGATCTATAATAGATTTTTTAGTAAAAAATCTGAGGTGTGTATAATCTAAAATACCCGAGGATTCGTATTTCCATTCATCTCTAAAAATCAATTTTAAAAGTACTTTCCAGTGTCTAATATTTGGTACAGTTATTAAAATTTGTCCACCGGGCTTTAAAACCCCATACAGCTTTTTAATGGTTGCAACTGGATTAATTAAATGTTCTAGTACATCTCCCATCACGATATAATCGAAAGTATTATTTTGATACGGCAGATCAATAATTTCTATATTAGCCTTAATTACATTATCCAAATTATTTTGTGCAATAATGAAAGCTGATTCACTAATTTCAATACCAAAAACCTCACAATTTTGATTTTTTTTAAAATAAGCTCCAAGTACACCCGTTCCACACCCAATATCAAGAATTTTTAAATCTTTTCTATTAACGGCATTTTTAAACATCTCTCTTTCAAGAGAAAAATATTCTGTATTCTTAGAACTGTACATTTCTTCAACTATATCTTTTGCCATTATAACTGTTGTTTTAATAATAATATAAGGTTAAATAATAATTTATTGTTGTTCAAAAATATTCCAAATAATATATCATATATTTTTATAATAATATTTTAAATTCCAAATAAGACTGTTAATTAGAAATTTATTGTTCATTAAAAATCCGTTTCTCTTTACACGAATTGCACTAGGGCTAGTATTATTATAAAAAGGATTATAAATAATAAATACAAATTTTATAAAAGTATAAAACATTGCTCCGAGTCCGAAATTTTTTTGACTAACTAATAATGCATTTCTATATACATACCAAGAGGTCTGTTTTGAACTGATAGATGAACCTTCCGACATATGCATTAATGGAATAGGAAAACTTAAAATTGTAAATCCAGCTTTTTTACAGCGAAAATAATAGTCATTATCCTCTCCATACATAAAATAATCTTCATCCATTAATCCAATTTGTTCAATTAATTCTTGGTTAACAACAAAAAAGAAACCAGGTATTTCATTTACAAATTTAAAATTTGACGTAGAATAATTTATAAAATCAAAATTAAAGTAAGCAATTTTATCAATAGGGTTTACTTCAGTAACACCAATCAAACCCCATTTTGAATAGATTTCTGAAACATTACTAATCGATTTTATCAAAAGGGGTAAAAAATATTCTGAGTATTCTATATCGTTATTAGAAATAAAATAATAATCATAATTTTTAATACTAGCTGCATATCTTATTCCATTATTTACATTAGCAGCAAATCCATGTGTATTCCCTTTATTTACTGTAACTGTATATTCATTATCAAGAAGAAATTTAACAGAGTCATCTGTTGATTTATCATCAGTTATTAAAAGATCTATTCCATATTTTTTGCAAATTAAAAAAACTTGTTTTAAATATAATGGGAGAAATGACATGCCATTATAATTAACAATAATTAAACAAATTTGTGTATCTTTTTTATACATTATACTAATAAATAATTAAATACTATGATCATTATAATGTTTTCCAAGTTGGAGGATAAATCTTGCCAATTACTCCAAGTTGCATAGCATCAGGGGCAATAACACATTTAGTTTCATTTGAAGAGAGCCAAGCACCCCACCAACTAAATGAACTATTAGCAATAATAAAATTTTTACATAAAGTCATTAACCATAGATCTGCAATTTCTTCACTAACATCATGTGTAATAAAATTAATTGGATATTCAGAAGGGAAATTGGATTTACACCATTTTATATCATCAGAAAAAATAAAAAATACAGGATTTGAAATATGTCTTTCCATTTCTCGAAATGCTTGTAAATAGTATTCAAGATCTAATTTATAAACATAATCGATTCGACGAACATGAACACATACAGAATTAGTGGCATTTATAGTATTTGCTAATTGATATATTAAATCAGTTTTACTAAAAAAAAAATTTATTCCAGATTTAATTTGAATTTCAAAATCAGAGAAGTAATCATATGATTGAAAATTCCCTTGGGTAAAAATTTTTTTAAATTTTGTATTATCTTGAGAAAAAATATCAACAAATTCTTTGGGATTAGTTTCATAAACCAAAACAGCTTTGAAAATCAATTTGCTTAAAAAGGGAAATTTTTTAGTGAAGAAAAAAACTAAAATATCAAAATAACTAGCTTCTTCGATATTTTCAAAGAACTTTTTCAACAATGGTTCTCTTCCGAATTCATCTTTTTTATAACCTGATTTTAAATCAAAATAAAGTGTAATATTATTTCTAATTGAATATGCCTTTGCAAAGGCATAAATAAATAATTGATTGCCTAGTCCCCCTATAACTCGACTATATAATTTTCGTTTACTCATTAAACTGAATTAAATTTTTTTGATCCTTTAATTTATTTAACTGGAGATAATTAATTACTAGTAAAGTAAAAAAATAAAAACTATTCCCAATTAATAAAGAAAATAGGATCCCTTTAAATCCAAATTTTGGTATTAAAATCCAAAATAACAATATGGATAACAAAGAGGTTACAATTTTAGGAAATCGAATTTTCGATACATTTTCAGCACCTAATAATGGGATAATAATTATTTGACCGAATCCAAAAAAACAGCCTGCCACTACAATTAAAGGAAAATAAGTAATATAAGTAAGGTAATTTTCATTGGTAAATAACCTAATAAAAAAAGGGGCAATAAAATATGCGAGAATTGACATTCCTACGCAAACAAAAACAACAAGTACAAATGTATATTTCAATAGCTTATCTTGAAAAGAATATAATAAATCAACTTTCGATACTTTTGAAAAATATATTGGAGTTATGTATTGTGAAACAATTGAAGAAAAAATGCTAAAGGGGAAAAAACCATACTGATAGTAAACTGAATAAACTGCTACGGAACTTATCCCAATATAATTTTGAAGAAACCATTTATCAAAAAAAGTTTGACACCAAGAAAACAATCCCCACAAAAAAAAATTTTTTGAATAGTTGTATATTTCTTTCTTACCAGGGGATTTGAATTCAAATATGTTTTTAGAAAACAAACTATTAATATGGTTAATAATTTTCTTTCGAACTAAATAATTAAATTCAAACCAAAATAATAATATATGAATGCAGCTAAATAAAAGAATTATGGAAACTGGTAGAACTTTAATATAAAAAAAAATAATAACAACTAATACTTTTAGAACTAGATTGATTATCGGGAACAAAGTATACTCTTTAATTTTCAAATTTGATAAAGAAAAAGTATCTAACATGGACAACCAACTAAGAGTTATAGCAAATACTAATGCCACAAAACTTGCTATTAGTAATTCATAAGAAAAAAAACTACTAAGAATATTTGCAGAAAATAAGACAGTCGACAGTATTAAAAGAAAACAGCTTACAAAAGTAAAAATTTGGAAAATATCTTTTTGAAATTCAAGGTAAGTCCCGCTATCTTTCTTATGGTTAATAAATGGAAAAATGGCAGAAGAAATTGGTGCAAACAATACCAATTGAGGCAGAGAAGAAAAAGAAATTATGAATGAGTATACACCAAATTCAGAAGTTGTAAATTTATTAGTTAATAATTTTACAGTGAGTATATTTATAAGAATAGTAAGAAAATTTCCTGTAAAAATAAATACCATATTTCGATTTGCATGTTTTTTGACAACAGAAATTGGTGATTTTTCAAATACAACCCTTAGAAATCTATTTATAAACATGAATCGAATTATAAGTGACAATAAGAATAACTAATAAAGTAATAATGGTCAACTATTACATAAGTGATTGAATATGGTATTTTTTAAATCTTCCCTGAACATATTCAAAATTTAAAATCAAAATCAAAATCAAAACAACAGCCATATACCCATATAATATTATATAACTAAGTCTAGGAACCAAAATTAAGTTGAATAAAAGAGCTAAGAAATTCGTGACTACAGAATAATTCAATCTTATAGAAAGTGATTTTAGAATAAATTCATTAAAATGTATTATCAGTGCTACAAAAAAAGAAGTTAAAAATAAAACAATAAAATTTTTATTTGAAATTATTAAAACAGATGCTGTTAAAGCACCATCACCTGGAGAGAACCCTTCTGGAGGGGTAAATCCATATAGTTCTGTTTGTAATTTTAGCAAGTCCATTTTTTTTGATAAAAAGAATACTCTTGAAAACTGCATAAAACTATTACCAATATCAGAATTATCATATTGATCTGCAAGAACAACATCTTGGGTACCTCCTAATCGTCCTACAAATCCAAAAAGGGCACCTTTAATAGATATAATATCTTTGGATTGAAGCAACTCCGAAGAAATAGAAAATATTGAATTCGCAGAATTGATACCTACTACTCCAGAATCAATTTTATAAACATAATTTCTTGCAGTTTCTATATATGGAAATACTATTAAGAATAATGATATGCTTATTAATAATAAAACATATCGTTTATCAACTAATGCAAAAAATATTACTGGCAACCAGAACATTGTCAATGTTGTTCTACTTACTTGTGTTAACCCTGCCCACAAAGCATAAATAAGTAAAAAAATAGCAACTAAAAAAGAACGTTTAGTTCTTGAATAAAGCATAATAAGCAATATTGGTGCTATAAACCTTGAGAAGAAAAAAAGTATCCCAGACATTTTAAAAGGTAACCTAGGTGACTCAATTCCAGTTAATCCTATAGAATTATTAAACATCCAATAATTCATAAAAGCTAACAAAAATATAAACAACACTAAATATAATAAGTTTTTTAGCTTTATAGTAGTTATTGTATTTCCCGATTTTTGAATACCCTTAGTATCCTTTTTAATAAAAGTAAATTTGATAGGTAAAAATTTTCTTAAAATGTAAATACTAAATGTCACACTATAAAGAAAAAAAAATACAAAAGAAAATGTTTTCAAGTATTTTAAAACACTAAAATCAAAATCTTTAATTGCAGAAAAACCATAAGGGGAATAAGAATCTTTATCGATAAAAAAAAAGGGGGATCCAACTGCATGAGCAAAGAAAAGCCCGATTAAGAAAAATTGCAAAGTTAGATGTTTAAAAAAAAAACTGGCAAGGAATAAAGGATAAAATAATAAAGAAATTACTACCCAAACAAAGAAAGGGTTATAATCAGTTGAAAATAATATAAATAGAATAGCACTACAAAATACGAAAAGAAAATAATAGCTCGTAAAGTTGTATAAAAACTTTTTATCAATCATATAACTAATACCTCAGTAATAAAATGGAGAGGATTTGTTCCAATAATGAATTATTTTAAACTTATAATTTTCTCAAAACTATTCACATATACCCTCATTTATTCCAAATCGAAATTCCTAATCTTTCATAAGTGCCATAAACTTTACTTTGCCAATTAAATATATTGCTGCCGAAAAAGAACCAACAAAACCCCAAATTATCAATGACTTTAATTTTCCTTCCCTTTCTTTTTTCAATGGCAAAATTGGCTTATCGATTATCTGTATTAAAGGTGTTTCTTTTAATAATGTAACTTTTGCCAACTCTAAATTTGTAACCAATTGTGTTAGAATTGCTGTATTAGCTTGCACATCAACCTGCCTATGAGTACTTGGAACTCTTCGAATATTCAATGCCGGATTAAGGTTAAATGTATTATCACTCGCTTGCGCCACCCCAGTTATTGCACTATTCAATTCAATACGAATGCTATCAGCTTGTTTTTGAAGAATAGCTACATTCGTTCTTGCCTTTTTACTTTTTGTATTGATATAAAATTCTGACACTTCTTTCACAATACTTTCAGTTAATAATTTTGAGAACAACTCGTTTTCCGTTGCAACGTCAACATTTATTATACTTACTTTTTTGTCTCTTTGTGCTACACTCAAATACCCCCCCCGTTCAGTTATATGTTGGTATATTATACCTAATAAACTATCTTTTTGTAAAGAATAGCTGCTTCTTTCAATATTCGGTAAATAATGGATATTCGATAATGACTCTTTTTTCTTTACTGCAACCCCTAACGCTGAAAAGTTCAAATAAAATTCAGCTAAAGTTGTTTTATTTCGATCAATTCCAATTTCATTTAAAAGCGCTTTTTCTACGATAAATCGACTTTTCATTAATTCTATTAAATTCGCTCCACTAAATGCCCCACCGGCATTAGATCCTAAATCAAATCCTAGAGAGCTTGCTATACCTAATGCTCCTGAAAGACCACCTCCGGATTTTTCATCTTCTAAAGCAAAACTTAATGAAGCTGTATAAGTTGGCTTTTGAAAAAAAGCATAGGCAAATCCAAAAGTTGCACCTAACAAAGCAGCAAGAGTTATAATCAACCATTTAGATTTTAAATACAGCACCCATTCCTTCATTTTTAAAATCAGTTCTTTTAAACTGATCTCATCGTTGGGTTGCTGAATATTTGAATTATTTATTTCTGTCATGTAACGTACTCGATTTTTATTTTTTCAACAAAACATATGTGGATACCAAAGAAAGTACTACAGTGGCAAAGCCTGCAATTTCAGCCATACTGGTAGCTTTTTTCTCACGCTTTTTAGGGATGATCAACTCGCATCCAGGCTCAATTCTTGGAAAGGATTTAATAAATAAAAAGTGCGAAGTAGATGCTGCTTTGCCGTTAGCATAGACCACATATACTTTTGAACGATAGGCATTTATTGTAAAGCCACCTGCCGCGCTGATATAGTCTCTTAAACGATAGTTAGTTTGGTAAGGGATTTGTGTACTCAACAATAATTCACCACTCACTTTTACCTGCGCATCATATTTTGGAATAGTTAACTCGTCCTTGTCTATCAATAACACGTCTTCAGTAGATCCTGGACTTTTTAAAATACTTACTAAATCTAGCGGGATTTTATCGAATTCTCTCGTGATTTCTTCATTTACTGCTAAACCAGTACTGTCTTTATCTTTTAATGTTTTCAGTAATTTTTTAGAAGTCTCTTTAGCCTTTTCTTTTTCCAAATCCGTTTTATAACGCTTGATATAAGCCCCCGCTATATACGCATCAGGCGCAACACCTCCGGCACGATTTAGCAAATCACTCACACGATCATTAGAACTACTTAAAGCATAAGGTCCCGGATATTGAACTATACCATTAACTAAAACAGATTGAGGTAATTTATATCCTGCTATTTTACGTACCGTAATTACATCAAAAGGTTGTAAAGCAATATTGTCGTTAAAATCCGCCATTCCTCCTTTGTTTACTTTCGTCTTGATTAAAACGCTGGTTCTTTGATCGTTCATCGCCAAGCTATCTCTTCTTAATAATCGTGCTATTTCTACACTCTGATAAGCTGCATCGGTAAACCCGCCTGCTTGAATTATCAAGTCCTTTAAAGATAATTTAGACACGTATTCATATTGGCCCGGCATTCTAATTTCGCCCTGAATAGTTACTTTAAAGGAATCTTTTAAATCTTGTACAGAACTAATTAAAATTTCATCTTCTTTTTGCAATAAAAGATTGTGCACATCATCTCCATTCAATGCTTTTTTAACATCAAAAGAAAATAAAGATCTGGTTAAGTCCTCTTGATAACGTATAATGGAAGCGCGATCGGTATAAGCATCTGGTTTTAAGCCATCAGCCCTTCTGATCAAATCTGCTACCCTTAGGTTTGGTGTTAATTCATAAAAATCGGGCCTTTGTACTGCACCTGTTAAGGTTACTCTGTTTATATATCGATTCAGAATTTTTGATGCTACAAATACATCGCCGGTTTGTGGTTTATAATTATTAAAATCAACTGCAGTTAAATCATGCACCAATCTTTCTCTTTCGTTCTGTTGAAACACTTTTATAGAAGCGCGATAAGCAGTATCCGTAAAGCCAGAAGCAAAAGCTATAATATTGGAAAATGTTTCATTTGGCAATACTTCAAAAATACCTGGCCTCTTTACTTGGCCCTGTAATTCAACCCTTACTTTATAAGAAGGGATCCGAATTACATCGTTATCTTTTAATCCAATATTGTCAGTCTGATCTCCATTCATTAACATCCGATAAAGATCCACTTTCCGTTCTACCTTACTATTTCGGACTAATTCAATTTCTCTAAAACTTCCAAATGCTGTTGGGCCACCACTCAAATACAATGCATTAAACACACTTGATAAGGATGATAACCGATAGGTACCAGGTCTGTTGGCACCTATAATAGTTACTTTAATACTTCTGATCTTAGATAAGGAAACAGATAATTTGGATCCGCCTGATTTTAAATAAGCATATGCACCATTACCCATGATGGTTTTTATTTTTTGGGTAGCTGCTTCTATGGATAATCCGCCCACTTTAATTTGGCCCACATTGGGAATATTGATATTGCCTTCTGCAGAAACCAATAGATCGCCATTGTATTCTTGCACCCCATATACAGATACCTGGATTTGATCATCTGGACCAAGAATATAATTACTCGGTGTTGCCATATTTAAATTGGGCTCAAAACTAGGTGATACCGAAGTATATAATTCAGACCCAAAGATCAATGGATCGATCAAGGGTTTGAGTGGTTTTTCTTTATACTTTTCAGTATCTAATGAATCGGTGCTATTATCAATTTTTTCGGCACCTGTGGGTTTTGTTTTTTCTGGAGCCTTTAATTTACCTGCATTATTTTTAGTAGCTGGTTCGGCAAGCCTTTGTTTTAGTTTGGCATATTCCGCTGGAGACATTCCTTTAGCTAATGCCTGTTGCTCCACTTGATCAATGGTTACACCCGCACTAGTTAATTGTGTTTTTAACTTTGAGATATCAGCATCACTTAATAAATCTACTTTTACGGTGCTTAAATCCTTGCCCTTGAGCAGATCCTGTGCATGAATAGACTTTGTGGTTAACAAAAACAGGGAAAGGCTAAGAACCAGCCATTTGATTTTAAAATTCATATTGATTAATTCGATTAAGAACTTACAAATTTATTTTGCTATGGAGATCACTTTTGTATCTCCATCTAATTTTTCATACACACTGTTCTGACTCAAGAACTCTGGAATTAATTCCTTCATCTTTGCCACCATCTGCATATTTTGATCGCTTGAATTGATCATTTTGTGAAAGTCGTTAAATACCAACTCGATCATTGCTAATTCCACAGAACGTACTTTTGCAATCATAATTTTTTCGTGATAAGTAGGCTGCACATTTTCACCATCGTTTAATAACTCTTCGTATAATTTTTCACCAGGTCTTAACCCTGTATAAGAAATGGCAATATCTATATTCGGTATCAAACCATATAAACGAATCATCTTCTTTGCTAAGTCTGAGATGGTTACCGCCTCTCCCATATCGAATACAAAAATCTCTCCTCCATTGCCCATGCTTCCTGCTTCCAATACTAATTGACAGGCTTCGGGTATGGTCATAAAATAGCGGGTAATATTCGGATGCGTAACCGTTACCGGGCCACCATTTTCGATTTGCTCTTTAAAACGTAAAATAACAGACCCATTAGAACCCAACACATTTCCAAAACGTGTGGTGATGAATTTGGTATGATTCGTTGGTAAAGAAGACAGGCCTTGCACATACATTTCTGCCGCTCTTTTGGAAGCACCCATTACATTGGTAGGATTCACCGCTTTATCGGTAGATACCATTACAAAACGTTCTACCAAAAATTTCGTAGCTAGGTCTGCCATGATGCGTGTGCCAATAATATTGTTTTTGATGGCTTCAGCTGGACAGAGTTCCATCATGGGCACGTGCTTATAAGCTGCCGCATGATACACATAATGTGGTTTGAATTGTTCAAACAAATCGTGCATCCTTAATTCGGAAGTAATATCGGCCAAATAGGGAATGCAATTGACATGGTATTTATTGTTTTGCAATTCTAACTCCATAGCATGCAAGGGAGATTCGGCCTGATCGCAAAGCACCACCAATTCCGGATGATAGGGTAATAGTTGACGCACAATTTCGCTACCAATACTACCTGCAGCGCCTGTAACTAAGATACGCTTGCCCTTTACCTGACTCTTGATTTGTTGGTTATTGATATAGATGGCGTCTCTTTCTAATAAGTCTTCGATTTTTATAGAACGCAACTGATTGGTATTGAATTTTCCTTCTGTCCACTGTCCATAAGGCGGCACATTCAATACTTTGATATCGTGATCCAGACAAAAATCGACTATCTGATTTTTACGTTTCGTGGAAATGGTAAATGTTGCGATCACTAACTCATCGATGGGCTGACTTTTAATTAATTTTCCAAACTCCTCAAAGGAAATAATGGGGATTCCATCTAATATTTTTTTAGCTTTCTTTTTATTATCGTCGATAAATGAAACCAATTGAATGCTGTTTTGTGTGTCATGTTCTAATACACGCTTGGTGGCAATCCCTGCTTCTGCCGCGCCAAATATCACCACATATTTTTTCTTCATGCTGTAATTGCGTGAATAGGCAAACACTACCTTTACTAAAACCCGATAAGAGATCAGCGCTAAAAAACTAAACGTGGCATAAATGATGATGATGACAGGAGTAAGGATAAATTTGTCTCCATAATTCTGAGAAATCAGGTGCACGAAGAAAAGAATACCGGAAGATAATAGCACCGAAACGGCAATTCTGGTAGCGTCTTGAAAACCAGTAAACCGCACGATGCCCGAAAAAGTTCGGAGGGATGTAAAAACTAAGGTGTTAATAATACCCATTAATAAAATGGTATTAATTAAAGATTCCCAGTTCATGCCCGTTACCGTGAGGTTGAGCTTGATAAGGATAGCAAAAAACAAACAAACTTTTGTAACGCCCAGATCCAAGAAAAAGATAATCCATCGCGGTACAATGCTGATCTTTTTTAGAATGTTTTGCATATGCATTTGTTTTGAGGTTTACATGGCTTCGCCATTCTCAGTCACAAAATAATACTGAGAAACTAAGCTGAAGATGATGTTTCAAAGATAAAGAGATAACAGCTTGTAATCCAAAAACTGGCAAGACAAGCTCATTTCATCAGCGGGGAGGTTCTGAATTGAATTTAATCGTTTGCAATATTAAGTTATTAGAGCCACTTAACCTTAGAAATGCTGTTTGTTTTTATTTAATTAAAGTGCTGTAAATGTTGAAATTAGTGGAAAAAAAATGATATAGGGAACATGATCTTAATTGCACTTTATAAAAAGTATTTAGCTAATCATTACACTTTATGGTTTTTGAACATATAATTTCACTTTAAAATGAATACATATGATAAGCAAAATCGTTATTCAAGAACTCATTCAACTAAATCAGCTAGAGTTGAAATCAACTCATTCCAAACTTTGCATACCTATCATTAATAGGATTTATAAAAAAATGAAAGCTGGTATTCGGTTTTCGGGGATAAAAGTAGATCAAACATATATCTGTGATGGTCATCATAGATATATTGCATCACTCTTGGCAAATCTATCTCTTGAGCGGTTTACAACAAATAGCACTTCAGCAACTATTATAATCCCATGGGAATCAGTAATTTTCGGGGAGGAAGATTGGGATACTCCCAGTAAAATAAAAATGCTAAACGAATTAGATGCAAAATACAACGAAATTCCAATTGAAAAAATCATTGAGTTGCTAAAATAAGTTCTAATTTTACTTTAGATGTTAATCTTCTTAGACATAGATGGAGTAATGGTTCCAGCCAAAGGTTGGAAGGTTCCAGAATTAATGAATGATGGATTCCCTGCTTTTAGTAGTAAGGCAAGTAGAGTTCTTCAGAGTATTATATCTGTTGATACTACCTTAATGCTAACTACTTCACATAAATCTAATTATTCAATCAAAGAGTGGGTTAATATTTTTAAAAAAAGAGGGATCGAAATAGAAAAAATAAAGTCACTAGAAAATAATAACTCAATCCATCGTACTAGAAAAGATGAGATTTTAAATTGGTTCAATACCAATGTTATTAATGATAACTATATTATCATTGATGATGACACTTCTTTAAATGCTCTTCCAAAATATTTAAAAGAAAATTTACTGCTAACCAGTTCATTTATTGGTCTTACAGATGAGCATTTAGATACTATAAAAAGTATCATTACTAATCAATCTAATAGGAAATAAATTATTTAGTTGCTGATTGAGAAATCATGAGTGTACCCACCGCTGCTCTCGCTTTGCTCGGCGCCCCTCCCTGGAGGGGATTACTTTTTTAGTAGACAATTCGCATATGCTACTAAACCTTCTTCACGGCCTACGAAACCTAATTTCTCTGTGGTGGTGGCTTTGATGGATACGTCTTTTACAGTTACTCCCAGAATATCCGCAATGGTTTGCTGCATCTGCGCTACATAAGGTTTGATTTTGGGTGCTTCTAAACATAGCGTAGCATCTACATTTACCACATGATACCCTTCTTTGGCTATCAATTCTGCAGTGCGCTTTAAAAGAATCTTACTATCGATGTTTTTGAATTCGGCATTGGTGTCGGGGAAATGAAAGCCGATGTCGCCCAGGGCTAAGGCGCCGAGCATTGCATCGCAGATGGCGTGTAATAATACATCGGCATCACTATGGCCCAATGCTCCTTTGCTGTGTGGTATCTTTACCCCGCCAAGCCAGAGGTCGCGGCCTTCTACTAATTGGTGAAAGTCTGTGCCCTGGCCGATTCTATAACTCATGAATTCACTTTAAATCTAGTCAATATATTATCACTCCTCACTATTTCTCATTATCTCCTAAGTGAAAGATCAGTCCGAAACGTACGGTGTTTGATAATGGGTTTCTGGTTACGCCACTGCCTGATGGAACCAGGTATGATAAATTAAGACCGAGTGAACTAATATTGAAACCAGCACCTACGGAAAAATATTTACGGTTACCACGGGTTTTGTCTTCATAGAAATAACCACTGCGGAAAAAGAACTGATTGTTATACGCGTATTCCAATCCAAGGCTTGCCTGGAAACTGCTGGTTAAACTGGTTCCATCGCTAAAAGATTTTAACCAACTGGATACTACACCCGTATTTCTGTAAGCTGCTAATGAAGCTGAATCGGCAGAATAGTTACCTGTGGCTTTTGGTACTATGGGAACCAACACTTTATTCAAATCTAACCCAAAACTGATTTTATTACTTTCATTGATGGCATGTATATAAGCAATTCCTAAACCAAGGTTAGCAGGTATGAAATCTTTGTTATTGGCATCATTGGTGTAACCAATTTTAGCACCCAGATTTGATAAGGTTACCCCCCAGCTTAATCCACTGCTGTTTTCATCCTTCATTCCGTGGTAATAGAGCGAAACGTCTGCTGCTACTGAGTTTCCGGCTTTGTACACCACCCCTGTTCCTACATCGCCAGTTACCAATCTACTATTAATATAACGCAAAGCACCACCGATACTTAAGTTGGCAGTCAACTTACGGCTATACCCAAAATCAATACAAAATTCACTGGGTTTTACAGAGTTTAATAAGTTACCAGAGTTATCTGTTAACTGAATATTTCCCAAACTAAAGAAACGCATGGAAGAAGAAATCGCAGACTCTTCATCCAACTTATAATAAGTAGCTACGCTGGCAAGATAAACATCGGTTAGTCCGAGGTCTTTTAACCAAGGAGTATAATTCAATGCTACACTGGCTTGCTTGGTAGTAAAAGGAATTTTTGCCAGGTTCCAGAAACCAGCATTTGCATCGGGTAAAGTGGCAATAGCCGCATCTCCCATTCCACCGGCACGTGCATCTGGTGAAATACGCAGGAAAGGTACCGCTGTACTTACTATATTTAAAGAGTCTTGTGCCAGAACCGTGTTGCCGATAATAGCAAAAACCAGTACTGCCAATAATTTTCGATAAGAAGATAATTGCATAAAATAGAATGATTTTACAATCCGGGTTACTTAATCAAACGAAAAAAAGTTAAAAAAAGTGTAGAGTTGGGATCATTCAGGGGTTTTATAAAACGATTATTTGCTTAGCCTCTTGGTAGACGCTATTATGCAAACTTACTTTAATATGGTAAATATAGGTAGCTTTTTTGAGTTTTCTTCCAGATTCATCCCGTCCGTCCCAATCAATCTCGATATTTCGGGTTCCACCAGTATTCACAGTTCTATTCATTTGCTTGATTAATTGACCATTTAATGTAAATATGCCGATCTCTACCCCCAGATCGGTATTGGGCTGATTATGCTCGAATGAAAATCGCGTGCTGCTGGTAACCGGATTGGGATAATTCATCAATCTGGTGATTTCCAGCTTTTCTTGCTTGGAAACCACAAAATTCAGGAATACCTCACTCGAATGATTGGCTACATCCCAAGCTTTGATCTTTAGTTGATGTACTCCAACTGCTAGTGTTGGCAGCGGAAAATTAACCGTACCCTCCTGATAGCTATCTAAAACAGCCGTATAAAAATTATTCAGTACCCACACATTTCTTTCATTGCCGTCTAGAACAGCTGTAATATCATGACCAATCGCCGCTCCCGAAGTACTGATTCCCGATGAATCGTATAAGTGAAGCAAAAACACCGGGTTTTCATTGGTGAGTCCGCCATCCTTGAAATTTTCATCATTCAGATAGGCTTTGATAACCGGGCCACTGGTATCAACAGATACTTTAGCCAATCCTGCTATAAAAAAAGAAGTATCCGCTCCGGCAGCATCTTTTATTCCATTGGTGGCATATAAACTGATCTTGGCTTTTCCTGGCTGAAAATTGATGTCTTTGGGTACTATAAAACTAAACTGAAAAGCTCCATTTTTTACTGTGGCCCTTCCCTGATACAACACACTATTTTGTACGGCGAAACTGGTAACAATACTTGCCGGATCGTTGCCCAATGTTTTTTGATCCTGCGCTTTATCGTAGACAGTTGGATATACGATGCCATTAAAATTGTTGACTGGATTTCCTAATCCGTCTGTTACGATTCCCGTTAATTGATAATTTCCCAAAGCCTGCAAACTATCTTTCCCAGTAATGGGTTTACCATTAATAGTGGTGAGTTTTAAATGAAATGTGGGTATCGCTAAACGCATAGCAGGATCGCCCAACAAACTAAATTTTCGATTATTGTACACATCACCAAAGCCAAGGTAGCTGGCGTTCTTAGCTTCTTGCGTAGCTTCTCCCAGTGTTAACCAATTGCCCTGTGCATTGGGTTGTAATGCGATGCGCAAATAATTATCGTTCATGATGCGATTACTGTATGCATATACCACTCGCGTTGTAGTCATGAGTGCAATGGCTCCATTTTGATTTCCAAATAACAATGTATTGCCGAGTGAATTTTTGGAAGGATCATCATATGGATCAAAATCACAACTGGCTGTGATAAATAAGGGCAGTTTATTGGGATTATTAAAACGAGCCAATTCTGTTTCGGTTAATACCGATTCTTCTGCCAGCCGTTGATAACTTCCATGCCCCGTATAATTCACAATTAAATTTCCCTTGAACACTTCGTTTACAATGGCTTCGTTTACCGCCGGATAACGCGCACCACCATTGCCACTCACTAAAGGAAAAGCATCGAGATAAATTTTATCGGCGTGCAAAGAGGGGTTCGCTAATGCCACTGTTTTCACAAGCGATTCTGCATCGCTCAAATGCAGGTTGCCATCCTTATCATCAGCAGTAAAAACAGTATGGGTTCGCCATGCTCCGAGGCTGGCAGTATCTGAATAATGGATGATCTTATCCACCATTATTTTTGCTTCATCAAGGGTATGCGCCGGGATGCGACCAATACCAATATCCAGCAAGCCAGCCGGAGACACTAAATTAATATCATCAGCATCATCTAGCAGTCCGAAAAAATCGTCTGAAACATGGCTCACCAAAGGATCTAAGCTATTCACTGTTTCGTATACGGGTACTAAATTATTGTTACCTGCAATGCGATTTTTTGGGTCGTACGAACCTGCACCAAAAAGCAATAAAAAACGCGGTTTTTTACTACCCGTTTTCTGTGCCTGATCCACATACATTTTTACAAAATCGCGTATAGCAGTTGGGTCGGGATTTCCACTTGCGAACTCCTGATAAATTTGATTGGTTTGTGCAATCACTGTTTGATAGCCATCTTGTTGTTCGTGAAAGCTTGCCAGTCTTTTCGCTTCCGTTAATAAAGCCGGATGGGTAATGATTAAAAAATCTGCACCCGTACCCAGATGATGCAAATCTTGATTGGCCATTTTACCCATTACAATGGGGGTAGATATATTCGTTCTATCGAATACTACATATTCGTGTACACTATCTGCCAGGTTTTGAAATTGCATGGTGGTGCCCGACAACAAATTGGTAGAAATTTGAGCTGGTATTTGTGCATTACTCAGATCCCAAACAACTGTATTAGCAGTAGTGTTAGCGATTTGATACAATCCAATTTTATCCCCTACCGGGAGGGATGGAAAAGCCCAATTTCTAAAAAACAAAGTCTTGGTTCCATCCATTTGCAAAGCACATTCGCCCTGCATTTCAAACCAATTCAGCCAACCCTGTGCAGAAACATTGCCTGGTTGAAAATTATATTGAACAGTTAGTGGCCTGGCAGCAGAACTTGCTGATAGATTGATGGAAACCCCTGAAACGATGTCTGTACTTGCGTCTTGTGCATAAGCGTCTAAAAAATAACCCGATACGGAGGGTACATTGATATCGGGTACCGTTTGCCCTCCCACCTGTACTTTAAAACTGCTGGTGTTGCCAATGGTTCTTCCAGCCACAGCCGAACGAAAATAAGTGCTAGCCCCCAATGCCGTTGCCGGCCAATTGATAGCAAATGATTTGTTTAAACTACCTATTCCATTATTGCTAAAAGATACCCCATACCATTGCTTTCCACTATTGATTAGGTTGTAAGTATCTGCTTCGTAAAATTGGTGTTCCTGATAAGTTGTTATTGTTTTACTCGGAGCGCCTGCTACAGCGGCTTTCATTTCAACCCTTTTACCCACGCCATTCACAGTTATGTAAAAATAAGCTGTATCGCTGTACAAGTTTTTCTGATGAATAAAGCGCTTGATAGTGGTGTCTTTCAGCCACTGGTGCGGACCAGCAGCGTAAAATAACAGGTAATCGTTATTATTAAAAACACCATCGCCGCCATCCACTACTTCAATGGCATTCTCCAGAAGATCGTCGGGTCTTGCCGCAGCATTCGACTCGGGCAACATGGCACACCCATTTCCAAATAATCGAATGGCCGATGAAGAAATGGATCCGCTTACCAATCCCATACTGGTCAGAGCTGTAGCATCCAATTTATACACCCCCTCCTGAGTAACCCCTAATTTAACCCAGGTTCCGGTAGCCAAAACCGAATGATCTGCATACACCCGCTGCGTCTTGCCCTGAAGTGCAAGAAAAAGGAATATTATGAGGAGGGTGTATTTCATTTTGACAAATATAATCCCTTAAAAAGGCAATATCCCACCCCTTTGAACAGTTATAGCACAGATTTTGGCAGAAAATTAGGTTTTCGATAACAGAAGCTATCTACTTGATTTATACATCATAAATAGAAAACTTCTATATTCGCATAGACGTAAATAAGCAAGATCTGATAAAACTCTACTTCAAACTCAATTTTTTATAATGCAGTTATTGAAAACAACCAAAAATTTGGTTTTGCTTTTGGCCGTCGTGAGTTCATTTGCCTCTTGCAGTTCTTTAGGCAAAAAATCAGAGAAATCAACGGCTACCGGATGGAGTTACAATGATAAAAATCAGGGTAATTTCTATGTGGCTAAACCAAAAGACATTAAAGCAGCTCCCGGATTGGTATTTGTACAAGGTGGTACTTTTGCAATGGGCGCTACTCAGGAAGATGTAATGGGCGATTGGAATAATAGTCCACGTCGCGTTACAGTTGCTTCCTTTTTTATCGATAAAACAGAAGTTGCTAACGTACACTATCGCGAATACCTCTATTGGTTAGGGAATGTATTTGGCGGTGCGGGTATGGACAGCATTGTAGAGCAGGCTTTACCAGACAGTTTGGTTTGGAGAAGCGAACTTGCCTTCAATGAGCCTTATGTAGAATATTATTTCCGTCACCCTTCGTATAACTATTACCCAGTGGTGGGTGTGTCTTGGAAACAAGCAACCGACTTCTGTATCTGGCGTACCGACCGTGTAAACGAGTTAAGCCTGATGAACAAGGGATTTCTCGACAAGCGTACACAGGTTAAAAAAGAATTGAATGGTTCTGGTCAGGATAACTTCAACACCAAATCTTACTTAATGGGCGAGTACCAGGCAGTTCCTGGTAAAGAAGTTACTACTAAAAAGAATCCATTGAAAGATGCGCAAGGCAGACCAAGAACTACGGTTCGTATTGAAGATGGTATGACGCATCCTGATTACCGCCTACCTACAGAGGCTGAGTGGGAATATGCTGCTTATGGATATATGATGGAAAATCCACAACGTAAGAAAAGCAATAAGAGCAGAGGTGAAGAAGTAGTTGCCAACAAACAAGTGTATTCTTGGAAAAACCAAGGTTTTGATAACGTTCGTTACACCACAAAGAGCGCTTTCCAGGGTGCTTTCTTAGCCAACTTTAAACGTGGCTCTGGAGATAATATGGGAGTTGCTGGTGGATTAAACGATAACGCTGCTATCCCTGCAGAAGTTACTTCATTCATGCCTAATGGATTTGGAATCTATAATATGAGTGGAAACGTAAGTGAGTGGGTTGCCGACGTGTATCGTCCGTTAACCAGCACTGATGGAGAAGACTTTAATATCTATCGGGGTAACGTATTTAAACAAGTAGATAAGAGTGGTGGAGAAGGAAATTTAAGAGACGATAAGGGTCGTATTAAAATGATCGCAGAAACTGACTCTTCATTAAAGAGCAGAAGGAATTATCAGCATTCAAATGCTATGAATTATGATGACGGTGATAGCACCAGCGGCGTAAGTTATGGTTATGGTATAACATCATTGATTTCTGATAAATCAAGAGTTTTTAAAGGTGGAAGTTGGGACGACAGGGCTTATTGGTTAAGTCCGGGCACCCGTAGATACTTGGAAGAAGATCAAAGTTCCAGATCATTAGGTTTCCGTTGTGCCATGAGCCATTACGGATCTGCTGAAGGTTTGAGCACTAAAAATCAGACAGGTACTTTCTTTCCAGCCAGAAGAAATAAGCGTTAAAGGAAAAGGTAACTAATAGCGTAAAAAAAAGCCACTCTTAATCGGAGGGCACTGAAAAAGCCTCTGATTTTTGAATAGAAAAATTAAAAGCGATTAAGTTAAAAGAGATTTTAGCTTGATCGCTTTTTTTATTGGTAATTATTTAGTGTAGGATTTTGCTCAGTAATTCGGTGCTAAGTG
>JANYEA010000002.1 GCA_025363385.1 Bacteroidota bacterium
TCCAAAAAACTGCGTGGCAACACCACCTAGTTCGTCGCGGGTGTTTTTGTAACGGGCATAACCCACAAAACTTTTGCTCATGCTTCCCGGTGCAAAAATTACCCCACCAGCCTGCTTGGTAAAAATGAGTACTTGCGTACATTCAGCTTCGGCAGGTACTGCCGCACCGGGCGCATAAAAACCAAAGGATACATAATAACCATTTTGCCCAACGGGCTTTCCTCCAAGCGCATTTTGGGGATTAAGAAAAATAATCCATCCTCCCAAAGTACCAGTGTGGGTAAACTGAATGGTGGGGGACACATTGGCCACGGGAGAGCCAGTATGTGTGCCACTATTGTTCACCACACCGCAAAGGGTACGTTGTTCGTTGGTCATTGATAAATTTGTTTTCATTTGCCCAATACCAATACCCCTCAAGGTTCCTTTTGCTAATTTGTACGCCCTTTTAGTATTCGCAACATCATTGGAGCTACGTGTTTTCTTTTCTACAGATATCGCATAATAAGTATTAAAATCGGTAGTTTCTGTACCCAGTGTTGTTACAGAACCTGCATTCAGTTTCCAGGCTAACACATTGGTGGTTGCCCTCGTATTAAAATTGTTTAGAAAAGGAGCGAATAGTTCGTAACTATTTGGTATCCAATCTTTTTTCTTTGCCATTATTATTTTTTTAAAATGAGTAAAATGATTGTTTAAAATCCACCAAACAAGGGTTTGCTTACTTATTTTTCCATCTATTAAGCTTGAAGTGCGGTAGATGAAACTTTAATTGAAGTAGTTTGAACTTGTATTGAAGTAGATTGAACTTGTATTGAAGTAAATCAGACTTGTATTTCCGTAGTTTGGCGTTTAATCTCCGGAGATACAACTCGTATTTCCGGAGATAAAACTTGTATTTACTTCAATTAAACTTGTATCTCCTTCAATTTATTTTGCATCTCCAGAGAAATAACTGGTGTTTGTTAGGAAAGAAACCTTCTGAAGAACCATTTGCATAGATGGGTGAAGGTCGGTAGCTTTAAGAGTTTACCTAAAGCAGCGGTAGGTGTAGGAAAAAACCCGGCGGCCATGATATTTCAAGTAACCGGTAAAAATGTGTGTGCAATCGAGATACCCAAAAGGTCTATTGGTTTTGCAAAACCATTTCCTTTTTGATTCACCGAAAGTAGTGATTGTTTGGGGCATTATCCAATTAAAAAAATATATCTTTTACGAGTTTTGGAAATAGGTAGGGTGGGAGGGGAGAAGGGGGAGTTTGGAGCGAAGAAAAGGAGGTGCTTGATTTCTATAGCTACCCCCCAAAAAGTTTCAAGCATTCTAGTGATAGTCTATATTATCCCAAAGACAAATGATTTACAAAAAGACTATGAGGAGCAGAAATTAAATTAATATCAAACTTTAATGAGGGTTCTATTCTAGAACTTGCATTGTGAATTCGGAAAGATATCTGCCATCCTTCAGTCAGGGAAACCATCAAGGTTGTATCAGAATTGTCATGGTATACTATTTCAATTAATCTATTAGGAAGTTTTAGCTTTTGCATTTTCATTTTAGGTTTTACTGTTTCGAACGGAAGATTTAATGTTCCATGTAGGTTATATGCTTGTATTTCTACTTTGTTTTTTCCTTTTATGACCTTATAAAAGTCTTGATTTCCTACTAAATATTCAACTAATCTTTGAGCTACTAAACCTGGGTTTTCTTTATCTAATCTTAGCAACTCTTTTTTGAAAGCATCCAGTATAGGTACATATACAGATGTATGGTAATTGCCCAATGTATCCCACTTTTGTTTAGATTTACTTGCAGTTCTAAGCTTGGCTAAATTATCAAATATGGGTTTTATCTCTCCAAAATAAGTAGGGGAACAACTAAAGCCCAACCACTTTTCACCAAAGTTTATATCATTTGATAGTCTGGAATGCTTAACAGCCCTATGGTTATTTTTTGCTGATATACCTATTTCCCATTTTTGCAATAATCTAATAGCCAATACATCTCTAACATCTCCCAACTGACCTTGTTTATCTGGAACTATTTCTAATTGTAAGATGTCATTTTTGTTAATTCCATTAGCTAATCTAGGTTCTAAATCAATAAGAAAGTTAACAGCGAAACTTGCATTCAATTTATAAAGCCCTTGCTCAACTTCATTAAAGCCATAAAAAAAACCTTTAGCTATTCTATATGGGTCATTATCAATAACTACCACTGTGGTTAAA
>JANYEA010000004.1 GCA_025363385.1 Bacteroidota bacterium
GTTTTTTCCATTTATTTTTTCAATATAGTGAATGTCCAACCAGGTGAAGCAGTTTTTCAGGGAGCAGGGTTACCACACGCATATTTAGAGGGTCAAAATATTGAATTAATGGCTAATAGTGATAATGTATTAAGAGGGGGATTAACTCCAAAATACATTGATGTACCTGAATTAATGAAACACACTTTATTTGAGGGGATTATTCCAATGATTATGAAGGGTAATGAAATACGCAATGGCGAAAAGAGTTATCCCTGCCCAGTTCCTGATTTTGCCATCAGTAAAATAGATCTACATAGCAATATGTCTTATAATAACACTTCAGAATCAATGGTAATAATCTTAGTAACAGAAGGTGGGGCAGTTTTAAATAATAGTATGGCACTCAAGAAAGGAGAAGCTATCTGCTTATTGCCAGGTGCTTCCTATACACTTATTTCATCTGGCCATTGCACTTTGTTCAAAGCATTTGTATAGATTATACCCCCGTTCTTCACACTTAACGAAAAATGTATTTTAAAATATTTTTTCGCCTATTTTTGCCTCGAAATAAGAAATAATGAAACTAAATAAGAACGTTCTTTTGTCTATAGCCCTGATGGTTGCAATTACCTCAGTCTATAGAATTTTACCTAATAGGCCTTACGGATTTGCTCCACAAATCGCCCTGGCTTTATTTGGAGGAGCATTTTTTGTTAAAAATAAAAAATGGGCTTTCAGTTTGCCATTGATTTCAATGTTTATTTCAGACCTTTTATATCAAGTACTTTTTCATTATGGGTATTCTGAAATGGAAGGATTTTATAGCGGTCAGTGGATTAATTATCTTTTAATAGGTTCTCTTACTGTATTTGGTTTCATGATAAGTGAAGCAAAAATTTTCAAAGTAATCTTGGCTTCATTTGCTGCACCAACTACTTATTTTTTATTATCAAATGGATTAGTGTGGTTTGGAAATGGGGGATTTCAGCGTTCTCGTAATTACAGTGGGTTAATGCAAACTTTAATAGATGGAATTCCTTTTTATCAAAATAGTGTAATAGGAACATTGGTTTTTGGTGCCATTTTATTTGGAGGCTATTCTTTAATAAAATCATCTGAAAAAAGGTTAATTGCATAACCTTATCTATATAATCAATTGCCATTTTCAAATTCATAACCTTCGTCTACCTGCAAATTTTTACTATCCGCAGCGGCAGTAGCTAATTCGTCGCAACGATTATTCCATCTATTGTCTGCATGCCCCTTTACCCAGATAAATCGTAGTTTAAAATGTTTTGATAATGCATAGAAATTTAGCCATAGGTCTTTATTTTTTTTACCACCTTTAAAATCTGTTTTAATCCATTTATTTAACCATTTTTTCTCCACACTATTTACAATGTATTGACTATCAGTGTAAATTGTTACCGAAATATCTCTTTTTTTTAATGATTCCAAGGCTTTAATCACTGCCAGTAATTCCATTCGATTATTGGTAGTAAGGCGATATCCTCCTGATAATTCTTTTTGGGCATCACCCCATAAAAGTACTGCTCCAAAACCTCCGGGACCGGGATTACCCCTGGAAGATCCATCTGTATATATTTTTAAGGGATGTCCCCCGGTTTTAGCTGCTTGTATTGTTGTACCCATTTCTTTCACAGTTAGTGTACATTTAATAAGTGGCAAAGAAACTTAAAACAGGCAAGATTCAAGGCGGGTTCTTCATAAAATTTTGAGTACCTATGCCAAAAGTGATTAAATAGTCATTTTATTGCCAAATTATTGTGTTTGAATTACACATTGTTTTATTTATTTTTACGTATTAAATTGAGGAGCTTGAATAAGGATAAAAAAACGATTGCTACACAGCCACCTGCTGGGAAGAAGAAATCCATTGTAAAAACTTTGGAAACTAACAAGGCCGAAGTGAAAACAAACTCAAAGAAAACAGCGAAAGAAGTTGTATTAAAAAATCCAGGTACCATTATCGAAAAGCCAACAAGTTCCTCTCGTAAAGTTAGCAATAAGTCAAAGCTCAAAGATCCATCAGAAAAAAAACAACCTAGTAAAGTGATTAGTCAAGTTCGTTTTCAGCTCAGATATCGTACTAAATACGGTCAAGAAATATATGTTTGTGGTAATCATCCTTTATTAGGAAATGGAGATCCATTAAAAGCGGTTTCCATGTTTTATAATAATGATGATCTATGGTCGCTTAGCCTAGATTTTACAAATTCCGAGCCAATCACAAAAACGATAACGTATCAATATATTATTCGTAATAATGATGATAGTTTAAGTTTTGATGCTGGAAACGATAAACAAATTGATCCAAGCACTTGTAGTTCAGGGAACATCATTACAATTGACTCATGGAATTATGCTGGTTATATTGAAAATGTTTTTTACACCGAACCTTTTACGAATGTTTTATTAAAAGGGAAAGAGATAGAAGTTAAGATGATATCTCCCAAAAGAGTAACGCATCAGTTTAAGGTAAAGAGTCCTTTATTATTAAATGGACAGACATTGTGTTTATTAGGAAATTGTAAGGGTTTGTCAAAATGGGATACAAGTAATCCTATATTAATGAATAAAAAGCCTGATGAAAATTACTATACTGTTGCTTTAGATCTTTCACAGGAGGTTTTTCCAATCGCCTATAAATATGGTATTTATGATACGGTATCAAATAAGTTCTTACATTTTGAATTAGGAAATAACAGGGTATTGTATGAAACAAATTTACCTGAAGAACAAACTATTATTCATGACGGTTTTTTTGTACAACCAGAAATCAACTGGAAGGGTGCAGGGGTTGCCATTCCTGTTTTTAGTTTGAAATCTGAAAACAGTTTTGGGGTAGGTGAGTTTACAGACATCAAACTATTGGTTGATTGGGCAGTTAATGTGGGAATGAAATTGATTCAAATTCTACCTATCAATGATACTACTGCAACGCATACCTGGACAGACTCTTATCCATATGCATCTATTTCAGCATTTGCTTTACATCCCATGTATTTGAATCTAGATTTGTTGGTAAAAAAAGAAACAATCGGAGATTTAAATATTTTGAAGACTGAATATGCACACTTGAATAACCTTGAAGTAGTAGATTATGAAATAGTAAATCAGGTTAAACTTTCCTTTATAAAGAAGGTATTTCAACAAGATAAGTTGCAATTTTTAAAAGAAACTTCGTTCATTGAATACTTTAATCAAAATATTCATTGGTTAGAACCTTATGCAGTGTTCTGTTATTTAAGAGATCAATATAAAACTGCAGATTTTAGCCAATGGCCATCACATCAGCAATACGATAAACATGATTTGAATGCATTAACTAAAGAAGGATCAGAAACTTTTGAAGGAATTGCCTTGCATTATTTTATGCAGTATCAATTGCATTTACAGTTAAAAGCCGCTACAGATTATGCTCACTCAAAAGGTATTATAGTAAAAGGGGATATTCCAATTGGCATTTATAGAAATGGTGCAGATGCTTGGCAGCAACCTGAATTATACCATATGGGTATGCAAGCAGGCGCTCCTCCGGATGGTTTTGCAATCAAGGGTCAGAATTGGGGCTTCCCAACTTATAACTGGCAGAAAATGAAGGAAGATGGATTTGCTTGGTGGAAACAGCGATTTGAACAAATGCACTATTATTTTGATGCATTTAGAATTGATCATATACTTGGATTCTTTAGAATCTGGAGTATTCCATTGGATTCAGTAGAAGGGATCATGGGATATTTTGTTCCTGCAATTCCCATGCATATTAGCGAATTCAATGCTAGAAATATTTGGTTCGACTATCATCGGTATACGAAACCTTTTATAACAGAAAATACATTGTGGGAAGTTTTTGGTTATGAGAACGAATTTGCAAAACAGCATTTTCTGGATGAAGATGGATTTTCAGGGTATCAATTGAAACCTGCATTTGCCACACAACGTTTGGTTGAGAAATACTTCATTGGGTTAGAAGACAATGAGTATCATCAAAAACAAAAGCAACAGCTTTTTGATTTAATAAGCAATGTTATTTTATTTGAAGTAAAAGGTTCTCAAGGGCAGCAATTTCATTTTCGATTTGGCATGGAGTCTACCAGCTCTTTCAGAAATTTAGATTGGAATACGCAAAATCAATTAAAAGATCTTTTCGTACAATATTTTTATAAAAGACAAGATGACTTCTGGATGCAGGAAGCGCTTCAAAAATTACCTGCTTTAAAAAGGGTCACCAATATGTTAGTATGTGGTGAAGACCTGGGAATGGTTCCAACTTGTGTTCCTGAAGTGATGCGTCAGCTTGGATTACTTAGCCTGGAGATTCAGCGTATGCCAAAAGATTCCTCAAAAGAGTTTTTTCACCCCAATGATGCTCCTTATCTAAGCGTAGTAACACCTTCCACACATGATATGAGTACGATACGTGGTTGGTGGGAGGAAGATAGAGAAAGTATTCAGAAGTTCTATAATCAAGAACTTGGACAACAAGGCGAAGCACCTTTCTTTTGCGAAGCATGGATCAATAATGCCATCGTATTGCAGCATTTATATTCACCCGCTATGTGGAGTATTTTTCAAATGCAAGATATTATGGGCAAAGACCCAGCAGTACGACGCGAAAATCCTAATGATGAACGTATTAATGTGCCTGCTAATCCCAAGCATTATTGGAGATATAGAATGCACCATAGCTTAGAAGATCTTTTGGGATTTGAAATGTTTAATCAAAATCTTGGTAAATCAATTAAAGCATCAGGTAGATCTTAGTTTTTAAAGATTTTTTTTCGATGCTGTTTCTTGTAAGGACTATTCAAAAAAATATGATTCTAAATTATTGGCATAAGGAATTGCCATTCAAATATCCCTTTACTATCTCCCATGGGAGAACCAAAACACATCAGCCAACACTAATCGTTTCCTTGTCGATTGGAAACTTTATTGGTTTTGGTGAAGCTCCTGCAATTGCTTACTACCATATTACAGTAGAGCAAATGATGGCCGATTTGGAGTTGAAAATAACAATGGTAGAAAAATTCGCATTAACTGACCCAGAAAGGTATTGGCATTATTTACACCATTTATTTCCTCAAAATCCTTTTTTAGTTTGCGCTTTAGATATGGCTGCATGGGATCTTTTTGGAAAAATGAAGGGAAAACTATTATATGATATATGGGGAACAACATGGAATGAAACAGCCATATGCGATTATACAATTGGGATTGATTCTATTGATACAATGGTAAGAAAGATGACCGAAATGCCCTGGCCAATTTATAAGATTAAATTAGGAACCGATCAGGATATTGAAATTGTAAAAGCCTTGCGTCAAAAAACAAATGCAGTATTTAGAGTAGACGCAAATGCCGGATGGAAATTAGAAGAAGCTTTACAAAAAATACCTCAATTAGCTGAACTGGGTGTTGAAATGATTGAACAACCTCTTGAAAAAAACAATTGGGAAGGAATGAAGATCTTATTTGAACAATCTGTTATACCCCTTTATGCAGATGAATCATGCGTATTTGAACAAGATGTAGCTAAATGTCATAATTATTTTCATGGTATCAATATCAAACTAACTAAATGTAGTGGACTAACTCCTGCGAGAAGAATGATATTGGAAGCGCGAAGTCTTGGGATGAAAGTGATGATGGGGAGTATGAATGAGAGTAGTATTGGATCTGCTGCTATTGCTAATTTTCTCCCTCAGATCGACCTGGTAGATATGGATGGCCCACTTTTATTAAAAACCGATCTAGCTACGGGAGTTATTTATCAAAATGGAAAAGTTCAATTAAAGGGTTCTGCGGGTTTAGGTATCCAAGTATATTTATAAGCAGGATTTATCATTACTTGATTATCCTCAAATGAATATGAATCAACATCCGTATCCTCATTAGAAGATTCATCTGCTTTAAGCTGGTATATTTTAATCAAACCATATAATAAGAAGACTACCTGAATAATTAATAAAGTTCCAAAAAGAGCAATTGCCACATCATTATATATTTGCCATTGAGTAAAATTAGGATTTGTTAAAGTTGAAAATCTCCATGATATCTCTATGGGCGGCGCATAAGCATAAATGGTAATGATGGCTAAAATAAGAAGGAGAGTAGGTACTATATGTAACCATGAGATTACAATACTTCTTGTCTCATGTTGTCTTAAATAAGCATGCATGTAAAATGGTAAGGCAACTATTAAAAGAAAAATGACCAGCGCAGAAAAGAAATTAAACAAATAAAAATTCCCATCGTTAAAAACGATAAAATTTTGAATCGGAGCATTGATACTGGTTAACCATATATATAAAATAGGGGTTAGCCACAACAGATGCTCTCCACGAACATGATGGGTTGTATACATTGGGGTACGTTTGGGTGAACGTCGGATTACAGTATAAAATTAAGCTCTTTATTATAAAATACAAGATTTGATTTGGGCAATTTGTAAAACACATCAATTGCAAAATGAGCTTGGTGTTAATTTTCCAGAATAAAGCTTTTTAATTGTTAGATATTTGCGGTAAAATAACCGGTTTTAAAATCGGACAGTAAAATGTGAATTGAATATGACTCCAGAAAGAAGTGATAAGTTTCAAAAAGTGCTATCCTGCAGACAATCAGATTTTGCAATTGTGATGGAGAATGTACATGATCCTCATAATATTTCAGCTGTCATGCGTACTTGTGATGCGGTGGGTATTCAAGACATTTATGTAATTAATAGCATCATGCCCAAGCATTCCTATTTTGGCCCTAAAAGTAGCAGTAGCGCAGCAAAATGGTTAACTGTACATCAATTTAGTTCATTAGAAGAATGTATACCTGTTCTGAGAGACCGCTTTAAAAAAATATATACCACACATTTATCAGCTGATGCCGTTTCATTATATGAGGTTGATTTTACAAAAGAATCGATAGCCTTGGTTTTTGGCAATGAACATGATGGGGTAAGCGAAGAAATGA
>JANYEA010000047.1 GCA_025363385.1 Bacteroidota bacterium
CTAAAAAAGAAGTACAGGATTGGGGTATCAATTTTCAACGATATTCAAGAAGGTACAGTGAGAGTGCTTTTTGGAATAAGGTTGACCCTAACCAGAATGGATTTGTGAATCAGTTTGGAAATCTTACTGCTGTTAAAAATATTGTTCCTCCATTACGTTTATCTTTTCTGCCATATATCACAACCGGGGTTAGAACAACTCCTTTCGCAGATGGTACTTCAAAAACAACTGTTCTGCGAAATGGTGGAATGGATGTTAAGTATGGTGTGAATGAAAGTTTTACCCTCGATGCTACTTTGATACCCGATTTTGGTCAGGTAGTTTCAGACAATGTGGTGCTTAATCTTACACCCTATGAAGTACAGTTTCAGGAAAACAGACCCTTTTTTACAGAAGGGATTGAGCTTTTTAATAAGGCAGGATTATTTTATTCCAGAAGAGTAGGTGGTACCCCAAGTAACTATAGTACTGTAAAATCGGATGTGCAAAATAATCCAAATCTGGAATTGATGTCCAATCCAGGTATCACACAATTATATAATGCTACAAAATTTTCAGGAAGAAATAAATCAAAACTAGGGATAGGTATTTTTAATGCAGTGGCAGCACAAATGAATGCAGAAGTTTTGGATAAGACTACCGGAAAAATTAATAAGATCGAAACCGAACCCTTAACTAATTATAATATCATCGTTTTAGATCAGGCTTTAAAAGGAAGGTCATCCATCACTTTTACCAACACCAATGTATTAAGAAATGGAGGTGATAGAAATGCGAATGTAAGTGGTTTAGATATCAATTTATTTGATAAAGAAAACAGGTACAATTTCGCCTGGAACGGAAGGTTCAGTTCTATTACTGGATTAGATAAGCATGATGGGTTTGCTAACTATATAAAATTCGCAAAAATTCGTGGTCATTGGCAGTACAGTATCTCAAATAATATTGAATCGAAACGCTACGATCCAAATGATCTGGGCTTTCTACGTGCACCCAATGAATTTTCAGCAATTGGAAAACTAGGTTATTATGTATTTACTCCCACTAAGCATTTTTTTAGTCAAAATTATACTTTATCTGTTTTGCCGGTTTATTTGTTAACTCCATTTAAGCTATCGAGCAACCAATACCAGGCAAGTGCATTTTGGTTTTTCAAAAATTTCTGGGATCTAACCATTAAGGCGAACCTGGTACCTGAATGGCAAAATGACTTTTTCGAAATGCGTACAGAAGGTAAAGTAATCAAGCGGCAACCTTATTGGTTTACAGGATTCAGTGGCAGTACAGATAGTCGGAAAAGTTTTTTTATTCGCTTCGGCCTCGCTTATGCTGAAGCCCCTCATTTTCCCAATGATTCTTATCATAATTTTTTAGTAGGACCTAGGTTTCGATTCAATGAACATTTCAGTTTAGATTGGGAACTTTCAAAAGAGCAAGATAATGGTCAGTATGGTTTTGCATTCTATGATCCTAATGGAGAACCAGTTGCTGGGCGTAGGAAAAACACCAACTTTTCTAATGTATTAAGTGGTATTTATAATTTTACTCCAAGAATGAATTTAACGATGCGTGCTCGTCATTATTGGAGCCAGGTATTGTACAGTAATTTCTTTACTACAGATGCTAATGGCGATTATATACCACATTCATTTGTGGCTGGTCAAGATCAAAATTTTAATGCCTTTAATTTGGATATGTTTTATACATGGGATTTTAAATATGGTAGCAAATTAATTGTTGGTTGGAAGAATGCACTTGGTACTGATTTTCCGATTAATGGTCAGTTATACAATCGGTATACCCAAAATCTTTCGCAAGTGTTCCAGCAACCACATGGTAACGAATTTAATATTCGACTAATTTATTATATCGATTACTTAACCATACAAAAGAAACAAAAGGCATAATAGATTATTCTTCAAATATGGATTTGGCAAGCCTGAATGTATTACAATGTGCCTCCACAATGATTTTTACATCGGCACTGTAACCTCCCCCCATTGCTATGCATACAGGAATGTTTTGGTCTTTTAAAGTTTGTAGCACAAATGCATCTCTTTCTTTACAACCTGCTAAACTAACCTTCAACTTTCCGAATTTATCTGTTTCTAAAATGTCAACTCCCGATAAATAAAAGGCGAAGTCGGGCTTTTCTTTGTACAAAATAGATAGAAGATTTTCTTTTAATAATTGCAAATATGCTCCGTCTTCTATTCCATCAATTAATGAAATATCCAAGTCAGATTTTTCTTTGTGGAAAGGATAATTGTGAGCTCCATGCATACTAAATGTAAAAACCCGATTATCATTTTCAAAAAGTTTCGCTGTGCCATTTCCCTGATGTACATCAAGATCAATGATCACAATTTTTTTTGCCAACCCATTTCTTAATAAAAAGTTCGATGCTATGGCCATATCGTTCAATAAACAAAAGCCTTCGCCTCGATCAGCAAAAGCATGATGTGTTCCCCCCGCCACATTTAGGGCTGCACCAAATTGTAATGCATATAAACTGCAATCAACGGTTCCCTGAGTAATCATTAACTCTCTTCTCGTTAATTCTATTGATTGTGGAAAACCAATCTTTCTTTGTTCTGAAGTTGTTAAGGTTTGATCTAGCAGTTTTTTAAGATAATCCTCTTTGTGGGTCCAAAGCACTATTTCCTCATCACATAAATTGGGTTTAAATAAATTTTGTGCAACTATGCAACCTTCGTGAATTAATTGTGCTGGAATTAATTCATACTTGAGCATTGGAAACCGATGTCCCTCAGGCAGTGAATGGGCATAAGAATTATTGAAAGCAATTTTGATCATCTATTTTTCAATTTCAATAAGGCTATTTTCTACAATTGCAAATATTCGATTATTTTTTTTCTTTTTTACTTTGGCAGTCCCGCTGAATTTGCTAAAAGCAGGAAGTATACCTGTATTTTCTGTGAAGTAATAACAAGGAAAATGTAAAATTTGTTTGCCGATTCCGGATATTGAAACTGAAGGGTGAAGGTGACCTGAAAAATAAAATTCAGTATTCCCACTTGGAATATCTAAAGGGTCGTGTACAAAGTGAAAACCGCTCAATGTATAATTCCTATTGGTAAGCTCTATATTATTCTGATGGTACCAACTTTTGTCTAACACATCATGATTTCCTTTTACAAGAATTAATTGCATTTTTGAAAAAACCGCTCTGATCTTTGAGAATAATTGTAGTTCTAAATTATCGGCACTATGAAATAAATCTCCCACAGCTATTAATTTTGTGGGCTTAAAAAAACTAATTAATTCAACCATTCTTTGCAGGTCTTCCTTATACACTGCTTGAGGTACCCCTATACCGTTTTTTCTGAAATGCCCTGTTTTGCCAAAGTGTAAATCAGAAAGAATTAGGGCACGCTCTTTTTCCCAAAATATGCCCCTCTCTGAAGTTAACCAGAAACAATTTTCCTGAATGATATATGGGATGGGTGCTGTCATGTATGATGGAAATTTCTAGTTGCAAATATCGATTAGTTCTTGTCTAGTTGTTGTTGCATTTTTCTAACCCGATCTTCTAGTTTTTCTGTTGATAAGCTATTCCTGTTTAAACCATCAACTGTAATTGGAAAAGCCAATGGTGTAAGTTGTTTTGGAAAGCGAAGTAAAATTTCTGCATGGAATATCCGGTCTAATGCAGCCCTTAATCTTTCTTCTTCCATTTGTTGTTCCATGAGTTCGCGATAAGCTTGCCTCAACAAAATATTATTGGGTTCATACTCTTCGAAAACTTTAAAAAGTAAGGATGCAGATGATTGTAAGTGTTTCGATTTTTTATGTTCACCAGGAAATCCCTGAAATATCAAGCCGCCAATAACGGCAATGTCTCTGAATTTGCGTTTAGCCATTTCTGCACTATTGATACTTTTTTGGATATCTAATAATAAACTTTCAGTTGAAAATATTTCGGGCAAATTACTATCATCAAGTGGTATTGGTTGGTCACTCAATAATTCAAATCCATAATCGTTCATGGCTATGGAAAAACTAATGGGCAAAATTTGACCAATTCTATGCGCAACTACTGCACTCATTGCTTCATGAACCTGACGACCTTCAAAAGGGTATACTAATAAATGGTATCCATCTTTTGTTTCTATCTGTTCAATTAAAACCTGATGATTTCTGGGGATGGCTGATAATCTTTGTTGTACTTCAAAAAGTGTATGTAAACTTTTTATTTCAATTTCAGTTTCGTCGATTAATGCTTTATTAAAAGTCTGCCTCAACATTTTTCCCAGGTTTGCAGTTAAACTCATGCGGCCCCCATTCCATGATGGGATTTTTGATTTTTTTGAAGATGATTTGCGAACTAAAACGTCCATGTCTTTTAACATCACTAGTTCTAAATTCTTACCAGCAAGGGTAAATGTATCGCCTGGTTCTAGGCGGCTAATAAAGTATTCTTCAATAACTCCTATATATCCACCTCCCAAAAATTTTACTTTCAGCATTGCGTCACTTACAATTGTACCAATATGCATTCGATGGCGCATCGCAATTTTTCGATCGATGATTTTAAAGATGCCGTTTTCGATGATTACTTTATGATATTCGTCGTATTTATTTAGTGCAACGCCTCCCTGGGTAATGTTCAATAAAACTTCCATCCATTCTTCATCAGTAATTTCAGAAAAACAATAACAAGATTTGATTTCTTTTAAAATTATATCTGGTTCGAACCCTTCTCCAATGGCTAGTGTACACAAATATTGAATCAATACATCAAAACAAAGTATAAGGGGTGTTTTACTTTCCACCATTTCTTCCTTAATTGCTTGTTTTAAAGCGGCAGCTTCCACCAATTCTAAAGAGTGTGTAGGAAGAAAATAGAGTTTACTTATTTCACCAGGGCCATGACCGCTTCTGCCGGCTCTTTGTAAAAATCTTGCGATACCTTTTGGAGAACCTACTTGTATTACTGTATCAACAGGTCTGAAATCTACTCCCAGATCAAGGCTCGCCGTGCAAACAACTGCCTTTAATTTTTGTGTATGTAAAGCATCTTCAACCCAGAGTCTTAATTCCTGTTCAATACTTCCATGATGCAGTGCAATGGCACCTGCGAGTTGAGGTGCTGCAGTTAAAATACTCTGATACCAAACTTCACTCATACCCCTGGTATTGATAAAAATAAGGGTAGTATTACTTTGTTCAATAATTGGGATCAGTCGATTCACCAGTTTTATGCCTAAATGACCAGCCCAGGGATAGGTATCAATTTCTTCTGGAATAATAGATTCAATATTTATCTTTTTATCCATTTTAGCTTGCACAATACAACCCTTTTTACCTAGGGGGGCTATTAATACATCCTTTGCTTCTTCCAAATTGCCAATTGTTGCAGAAATGCCCCAAATAGAGAGCTTATTTATCGAAGCGCCAATGAGTCGGCTGATGGCCAATTCAACCTGTACGCCACGTTTACTGCCCATTAATTCATGCCATTCATCTACTGCAATAAAATGTAAGATGTTTAGTTGCTCAGCGTAATTTTTTTGTGCCAACATCAATTGAAGGCTCTCAGGAGTAATGATCAGAATTTCTGGAAGAAGTTTTTTTTGTTTTTGCCTTTCTGAAGCACTAGTATCGCCGTTACGAATGCCTACTTTCCAGGGGATATCGAGTTCCTGTAAAGCTATTTCCATGGCTCTTCCAATGTCCTTAGCCAATGCCCTTAAGGGTGAAACCCATATAAGTTGTAAACGATTATTTTTTGTGTGTTGATAATTGTCGGGGTGTTGATTAATGTATTGAATAAGTACACCTAAAAAAACTGAAAAGGTTTTGCCGCAGCCTGTTGGAGCGTTTACGATACCACTTTCACCAATAAGTATTTGATGCCAGGTTTCTTCCTGGAAATTAAATGGGGCTTGTTTTTTTGCCTGCATCCATTCTTTGATTACCTGATATCCTTTCGTTTTTTGTAACATCAAAATTTAAGCTACAAAGTTTTCAGATATTCTATCAAAGCTTTTCTTTCATCGGTAGTTAAATGATCGGCAAAATAATGCCCCATATTACTATAGCCCTTAAGTGTAGTATTATAAGCTTTTTTGGATTCAGGTTCTTTTAGTGATTCAAAATCCCAGCCTACATTTTGTGTATTATAAGTAGGATGCTGAAAGTTTCTTTTCCAATAAGTAGGCCTGGTTTCACTATTTAAAAGGGCTTCAAGTGTAGGTACGGATCCATTATGCAAATAGGGCGCTGTTGCCCAAATTCCATCTAAGGGCGGAGCCACATATCCTTTTGAAGGAACTAGTTTCGCGGGTAACTCTCCTTTCGCAAACCAGCTTTTATTAAACCATTCTATAAATTGGGGATTTTGATGATTCGAAATAAAAAGCATGGAATCTGTTTGTATAATAGATTCTGGAATTAGTAAATTGGGATAGCTGCTTTCAGCTCCATAGGTTCCATGACATTTGCTGCAATTTGTGATAAACACATGCTTCCCTTTGGTGGCAATTTCTTGATCAATAGAATAGGGGTATTTGGGTGGTTGTATGGATTTAATATAGGCAAGTACATCTCCGAAATGACTAAAAACTTCTCTTGCTTCAGCCGTATCTTTTACCGTTAGTATATTGCTTAGCATTAAAAATTTTCCAAAATCACCTCTCCCGAATCCATTATAAAACATCGCATTTTTTTTCTTCAGCAACCACCATGCCGGAACATCGGTTGGAATAACCTCATCTGGAATAGTTAATAAAGCGGTCTTCTGCCATTCCAGCGTTTGTGGGTCGCGATGCGCTACTAATAAGGTAGCTAAACGATCAGCTGCATTCACACCCCTTACTTCCGTTTCCATCAAAGGAGCTATGGTTGTCATGGAACGCATGATATCTTTCGTTGCCAAATAATCAGTTGGGGTAAAGGTTTGCATAAATCCTGATGCAAGATTTTTTATCAAATTATTACCTCTTGCAATTTTGCTGAAATCTAAAAAACTATTGCCCAATCCCACAACCAAACTATCATTCATTTCTTGTGCATGACACTGTAAACATGTGGGTACCACTATATCAATTCCATTGCTTTTAACCACATTAAATCCATGTGGTACTAAAGCATTTTTACCTGCTCTTTGGAGATAATTGTGTTTGTCCTTTCCATTCAGGATTTTAAAATATCGAAAGGGCAAACCACTTTTCAGATAATCGCCTGTAATTAAATACTGGTATCCCTTTGTGGCATCCCCCGTTCTTTGTGGGGATGAAGGAATAAAGATGGGTTTTTCGTTTAGTTCTGAAGTAGTAGTTACTGAGATAAAGCTCAGGCCTATAAAAGCAATGATGCCCAATAAATAAAGCCATTTTTTATAAACCATAATGCTAAGAATTAGCAACATAACAATTGAGAAGCTTTTTTGGTTCTTGTCTTAGCATAAAATCAGCCAGTAAATTTATCGACCCATTTTACAACCAGATTTTCAAGCTTCACAATTAGTCTTTCTGCGGTTTTTCCAATGGTACTATTAAACTCAGGAATTTTTAATAGCCAATAAATAAAACTAGATCTACCTTCAACTTTTGCTTTATGGAGAATAGTAGATCTGAGGATACCTCCAAAATCAGATTTGAAGTATTGCCAATTATTATGTAGCTGATTTTGTATTTGCAGTTCCTTATTCTCTAATTCTGCAATATAACTATTCAGACTATCGAGATCTTTAATCTTATGCTTGTTCATTTTCCCTAGTTTGTTCCCTAACCATGATGCGAATAATGGGATTGATGAATAATTGTTTTCTTAAGAGAATCAATATCAAAGTAAAGAAGATAAATAGACCAGTGGTTGCTGCAAATCCTAGTGTATAGCTGTTGAAAATAGTAGAAAGCCATAATCCAAGTGTAATACCTGCAAAGAAAAATATTAGTAAGGATAAGAATGCTAGAATCATCAACCAAATAATAACGCCTCCTATACTGGAACTTTTACGTATGAACTTCAGGTTGAATAATTCAATCTTCAATTCTATGTATTCTTGTAGGGTCTGTTTATTTGCTTCTAGAAATTGCCAGATATCAGGTGTGTTTTCCATATACTCTGCTTATCAAATAAAGTTACAACAATCAGAAGGGAAAGCCTATTTATTGGGGCGTTTTAACATTAGTTGACCAACTTAATCTGTCCGTCAACTCTTTTAATAAAATACAGTTTCCGGTTTTCCCAATAATCGGGCCCTTTATTTTCTTTTTTGAATTTAACAGGCTGTATATCGAAGTCGTTGAAGAGCTTGTAAGATTTATCAGATAAATTATGAATCAGGTTGTCTTTGTGTTTTAACCAAAGTTTAGTGAAATGAAAAAAAGATTCATAACCCTTGAATACCTGGTCGCTAGGCCTTGATAAAAATTTATTACGATACTTGGTAGTAATATACATGCCCAATTTATCTGTTCTGGAATAATTATAAGGGCTTGTATAAAGTATGTCGATTCCTTTCATTTCAGGCCTGCTTAGATCTCTAAATCCATCCCAGTTGGGCATCCCGATGATCTGAGTGGCGTAATTAATATTGGCACCGATGGTTTTGATCACAGACATGGCAAAAGACTCACTTAAAGTTCCGCAGACAACAATGTTTTGACGATTACTGTCTAGTTTATTTAACAGATCTACCGTACTGAAACTATCGATCAATTCCACTGTCTTTACTTTTAAAGGAATTGCTGGAGTCTTTTTATTATTGTCTGTAAAATAAGATTGGATCAGGTCTTCCATTTGTCCTTTCTTTTTAACCCAAACAATATTACTGGTGGCATAAGTTCTTTGCAAATACTTATATAGCGCATCTGTATGTGTTTTCAATGTAGAGTTTATGAGAACAAAATATGGATTCTCTATAATCCCACCATCATTTGGAAATGTTTCAGAAATTAATGGAATTTTATTGTTCAAAGCAAAGTCTGACAAGGTCTTGATTTCTGCTCTGTTATTAAATGAGGCAATGATTAACGAAAGAGACTGTAAAGCAGGGTTTTCTAAAATTACATTTAATGGTTCTGCTGCACTTTTTGTATCATAAAAAAATACTTCTGCATTGATTCCCTCTGCATTAAGTGAATCGATAGCCATCATCACACCATTATAAAATTCAAGGCCAGGCATATTACTTTTAGATAGGGTATTGCCAAGCTTGTAGGTATTATCGCTAAAAGCAGAATCCATATAAATGGGTGCAAACACGCCAACTTTCACTATTGGGTGG
>JANYEA010000050.1 GCA_025363385.1 Bacteroidota bacterium
TGTTGGTCTGAAACCTTTTCGAAAACTCTATGGCGTTTATTCCCTTAAACATAACTAAATTATTTAGACACAAAATACTAAATATATTAGTCATTACAAAGCCTTTATTTTATCTTCGAGAATTAAATACCTAATCCTATCATTTAAAATTAGCATTGGAAATAATGAATACTACAAAAAAGTCTCCAAAGTGGAGACTTTTTTACATTTCAAACGAACGATTAGAAACGAATACTGAATCCGACATTTACTGAATAATCAGCGAATGCAGCATCCCCCTGAGCATATACTCCGGTTAAATCTGTTTTGATTTTATCTGGAACACTTTGTGTACGATTACGAACTACTGCAATAGGTACATAAGCATAGATGTTACATTTTTTCAAGGTATAAGTAATACCAGGTTCTACTGTTACAACTTTACCAGGTCTACGAAATCCAGTGCTTCCACCAATTAAGTCATTTACTGGAATGCACTCATATCTTACTCCACCAGAGAAAGTGAATTTGTTAGACATATAGTTAGCACCTGCTCTTAATAAATATTGATCAGGAACACTCATTACATCTGTAGTATATGCGACGGTAGTTGCCGAAGGTATACCGCCTCTCTGTGTAGAAACTCCATTCTGTTCTCTTGGATTTAATAAGTAATAAAAATTACCATACAAATTCAATTGATGCGAAATAGCATAGTAAGCATTTAATTCTGTGGTAAATCCAGTTCCACCATCACCCAACTGAATCGATTGATCAACTGGCCCCATGATAGTGGTACCAGCGGCAGTATAAAATCTATCTTGATACTTATAATCACCTGTTGCGAACTTAATGCCCAATCCTGCCTGAATATTAAAATCCATATGTTTCGCCGGATCTAATAACCACGCGTATCCTGCAACTCTAATATCGCCTAAACCAAAAGAGTGTGTTTCATGACGCGAAACTCCACCATGCTCATATAAAGAAGACCTTGTGTTTGATATAATTGGCACATACAAAGCAAGGCTCCATGTTTTATTTAAAATTCTAGTTAACCCATAATCCATACTAAATGTATGGTTAATTACTTCGGTTCCTAATTCCTGGCGTTGGGGTTGCTCTACTGTTCCAACAAAATGTCGGAACGATTTAAAATATCTGGTATTAGCAGTGAATAACCATTTAGAAGTGTCAATATTCTTCATGTGGTCCATCATATTGCAAGTAGCTCCACCTGCACCTCGAATGGCAACGCAACCTTGTGCATTTGCAGATTGATTAAGTAATAAGCATAGTGTAAGTATTGAAAATATTTTTTTCATTTGTGGGATTTGTGATTTTTTGAAATGTGGAATGTTTACTTTTTCATCTTAAGTCGATCAACGATTAAACCGCCGATTTTTCGACCATTTTGGGAACTAACCAAACATGAATTGTGAAAATGAACACCGCCATAAAAACGAGCCCAGTTAAGCTCTTCAGCCGCTGCTCTAAATGATTTGAACGACCTATTTTTTATTCCGAATTCTAATTCAGTTGAATCGGTAAAAGCAAGATTGTCTCCAAATACACTTGTAAGCGCTTCCGCTGCAGAAGATGAAATGGTGTTATGACCACAGGTATATTCTGGGAAGGCCGGTGTTTGTAAAAGTGGGCGCCAATTAGGATCAACATATTTGTTGATCACAGTTTCTGGTCGAACTGTATTAAAAGTATATTTTACATACCAGGCTTCTATAAAGGCATCAAACAAAGCAATTCCTGTTTTTGTAAATGCAGTAACTGTGGTTGCAAAATCGGCTTTCGATTTTTGTGCTGCAATACCTACAATGCTCATCCAATGTCCGGGAGGTGAAAACTTCTTGCTTCCAAACATAGCATGACCAGTTACATTCATTTTAAACGGATTATCGTCCCAGAATTCTGCAATATGCTTTTGCTCTGGCGTTAAACTATCCACTGCATTTTTTATTAGCATCACTTCCTGATAGAATTTGCTATTCTTGTCTTTGATGTTGAATGCAGGTGGATTTGGAACAGTGATAAATGAAGCACTGTCTATGACCATGGGTCTAATATCTTTCCAATGCGGTTCGGCTGCTGATGCATACATAGGTGGCGTTGGAACCCAACGTCCTGGCTCATCAGTTACGGTATATTTTTCTGCTCCGCGGGTTTCTAAATAATTGTCTTTTTTACTCCAACGTATAATCGACATGCCAATACTATCTGCAAATTGTTGTGCTGTTTTTTCTACTGATTCAGGCAATCCTTTTGAACGCGCAATAGTTAAGATACTGTCTTTGTACATTTTTAAACTTCCTTCTGGAAAGGTTACAGCTTCTCCTACTTTCATATAAGCCAATAAAGCAGCCAATTCATAGTCTACCCCAATCGTATCTTTTGGAATACTGATTTGTTTTAAGCCATTGAGTTGCCCAGCTAATGATTGATAATGCGCTGGATCGCTTGCAGCTATTACTTCATAGGCTGCTATTGCAGCATACGCATAGTTTCTTGAAGCAACCATGGGAGGAAAATTATTTCCCATTACTACGGTGTTCAGTTCATGCACTGTATGACTAAATAAATCAGGATTGTGTAAATATGACTTGTATTCATTACTTGTTTTGCAAGCAAAAAAAGTAGCGATTGCAAAAATGCCTATTAAAAGCTTTTTCATCTTATAAGAGTATTAATAGAACGAAACTTACCCATACATTTCTGCAAGGCACTGACCAGTGCGTTCAATTCAATTGAGGAAACTGTTTGATCATCTAAAACATAAAAATACCTGCATAGCTGCTATACTATGCAGGCTGAATCTTGTTAATCATCTTAAGACTCAGCCTCTGGGGGACGATCTAAACGATCGAGATAAATCGACTTGAAATGATCAAACATGGTAGTATTAGCTGCTACTGCCACATACCTTGTTGAAGGGTTAAGGACAAATGTTTGAGGAGTTGTATAATCCGACACTGAAAACTTCACAGTATGCCCGTGGTTTCCGGTAGATTTTTTGGAACTGTTATTGGATACTAAATCATTCGCCAAACGAAAGAAATCATCCCTTGCAGATTGTAAGCCGGCTTTCACGGTGTTTGGAATGGCCATCAATTCTAAAGAGTCGTTATAAATTCTACGCTTCACATATTTATAGGCAACACCATTGATTGTAATAGAACCATCCACCCTTTCGAAAGTGGCAGAATTGGCATAATATGGAAGATTAGTGGGTACTTTAATGCTGATTAACGCAGCTTCATCGTAATTGTCTTGGTCTAATTGGGCTTCTAAACGTTGATCTGCCTTGTCTTCCAGGTAATCGGTTAACAAACGGTAACCACCCCAGTTAAACAGCAAAACGCCCAAAAAGAATATGGCAAGCAATTTTTTCAACACACTAAAATAATATTTTTTACTCAACAATAAATTTTTTCTTTTCCGGCCCAACCCCTGTTATTGTTAGCTTTTTCCAATGTGGAGGGAGTGCAGATTTTATTTGAACAATACCCTGGGGCGTAATTTCTAAGCCTCCAAATCCCATCAATACACTTTGTACAATTCCACCAGCTCCAGTAGCAAAATAAGGGTTTGTTCCACCCTTTGTTTCAGCGATAACTCTTAACGGTGGATTTAAATTGGGAATATAGGCATCCTGAAAAAAATGAAAGGCCTTGGCCCCATCTCCTAAGCGGGCGTATAATAGGGTAAAAATGGCCTGTGTCATGGCAGGAGTTCCTTCATTTGGAACCCTAGTTGAATAAAACTCCAGGTCTTTTTTTATTGCCGCAGGATCTGTTACTTCTTTTAAAGGATAGGATAATAAATTGGCATCTGCCTGCTTGATCCCCTCTCCATGATAGGTTGCATGTTCTTTTGTTACACCATCGGGGAATTTTAAAATAGGAATATTTAACGCTACATTTTCCCAATCTGGATCAGCTTTCAATCCTAAAATTTTGGCAGCAGCTATTGCATTTTGAAGGGTATTTTTTGCAGCAGCATTTGTCCATGCATTGTTATCTACATTCTCTGCCCACTCATCAGCAGCCACTACATTTTTAATATCGTATTGACCTTTGCCATTTCTTTCTACCCTACTTGCCCAAAAATCTGCTGTTTCTTTTAATAATGGCCATCCTTTTTCTTTCAACCAATCTTTATCCTGTGTTACGCAATAATAGTTCCAGGCAGCTAAACCTACGCAGGCCGTTATATGATGTTCGAATGGTCCGCTCAATGCCCAAACCGGCGTTTCTTCTACCCCAGTTGCAGCACTTTCCCATGGAAACATCGCTCCTTTATACCCATGATTAAACGCGTTTTTTCGGGCAGCATCCAATCTTTGAAAACGGTACTCTACCATTCCTTTGGCCATTTCTGGATGTAATACTAAGAATGATGGGTACATCCATAGTTCTGAATCCCAGAAAACATGTCCATTATAGCCTAATCCGCTCAAGCCCATGGGCGAAGGGCTCATCGCATTTCCTTCTCTTACAAAAGAGTATAAATGATACAACATACTATGAATATCTTGTTGCGATTGATCATCTCCTTCAATGGCAATATCACTTTTCCATAATTCATCCCATGCCTTATTATGAAAATTAATCAGGCGTTCACGTCCCTCCAGTTTTGCAAAGATGGTCATACGCTCTGCTTCATTTAAGGGATCATCATGATGAGCCGAGGTAATGGAAGAACCTGCAATTGAAAAGCGATAAGTTTCACCGGCTTTTATTTTCCTGCCAAACTTCATTAAGTGCATATTGTTATCCCACATCTCGTGTATCACTCTAGGCTCCTGTCCGTGTGGTTCTGAAAATAAAAATGTATTCGATGCACACATTAATAATTTCCCAGTAGGGCTCTTCGCTGATGAGGTTAATAAACTAATAACCACATGTGGACGATCTATTTCATTATAATAATTCTGTACATCTTTTAAAGCATCGGGAGCTTCCATTACACTTGCTCCACCTATAGAAATATCTTTCTTTGCTGTAATGGTAATATCCATCAATACTGTAAAGGGTAACTGACGAAGTGAATAATAGGTATAACTGATATTAGCCTTATCTGAATAACTCAATGATGTAGTAAAACTAGCATGATACATATCCAATTCTTGTTGCATATTTGTGGCATCAGAAGCTCCCAGTCTTTTCCCATCAATATCAAGTTGCATATTCAATAGATTAAAACTTCGTAGAAAATTGCTCACTCTCCCCCTTCCGTACTGGTCATATGCCCCTGCCAAAACCACATCTTTTACTTTAAAGGGCTCTGGAGAAGAAACAATTCCAATCATCCCATTAGCCACCGTGATTCCATAATAGTTAGATGGGTCTATTTTATTAGCGCTGATTTTCCAGCTATCGATTTTTGTTTGTGCTTTCGCTTGTAAAATGACAAACAAAATAGGCAGTAGCAATGTTTTTTTCATGTCGAAGTTTTAAGAAGAACAGCAATTTAAGTATTTACAAGTTATCGCTTTCATTTACTAATTTGCAAGCCAGAATGTTAATGCCATGAAAAAAATATACTTGTATTTATTAATCATCGTTTTTGCAGTAATTGCATCCATTTATATCTTCATCCCAACTGAGATCCAAGTAACAAAAATCGCTGCCGTAAATGCTTCATTTCCTGCAGGAACCCGTTTTTTTATGAATTCAGGGAATTGGAACAAATGGTGGCCAGCATCTGATTCAGGTGTTACTGGTATTTCAAAGGAAGTAGGATTCTTTCATAAATATGCACATCATACCATTACAAAAGATTTATTTAATGGACATTCGATCAATACTACGTTTAAGGGAACCAATTTGAAAGGTGAATTCATTTATGCACAGCTTGGAATCGATTCTGTAGCATTCTTTTGGAAATATACCTACAACTGCAGTTATAATCCTTTTAAAAGGATTCAGGAATATTATATGCTAAAAGAACTAAAAGATAATACAGCTGAGATACTAACAAGCCTCAAAAACTTCCTTGAAAAAGAAGAGAATGTATATGGCATGAAAATTCAACACAGTCTGGTAGTGGATACCATTTTAATTAGTACCAAAGTTATTTTACCAAACTCTCCAAATATTGATCAGGTATACAAAATGATTGACCAATTAAAAGCCTATACCAAAGAACAAAATGCGAAAGAAACAGGATTTCCGATGGTAAACATAACGGTATTAGACAAGGCACATTTTCAAACCATGGTTGCCTTGCCTGTTGACAGAAAATTAAATGAAACAGCCGTTTTCTCTTGGAAAAAAATGGTTGCAGGTAAAATTCTTATTGGCGAAATAATGGGTGGCAACGTGAGAACTAAAACAGCATTCGATGAAATGCACAATTATGTTATAGACCATCAAATTACGTCACCCGCTATCCCATTTATCTCTCTGGTTACAGATAGAAAGCGAGAGCCAGACAGCAGTAAGTGGATCAGCCGTATCTACTATCCGGTGATGTAATATTTCTTTTGTATTTTGTTTTGATTTCCTGATTTTTCGGCCCCGATAAATCTAATTACTTCCACATGCAAAAGCACATTGTGCTAAGATTAGTTTGTTTTAACCTTTATCTGATCTGTTCCATGCAGTTTACAGATGCACAATTATGCATTGGATCGCAATGGGTTAAAAATTTTACTGGCCCCGAAACACAATCTATTGTAAAAAGCCTTGTAACCAACTCTGGTAACACTATCTCAGTTGGAAATATTCAATATGTAAATTCCAACATTGTACATAATGATGGTTGGGTTTCTTTGTTCACGGTATCGGGCAATCCCATTTTTTCTAAAAAAATTGCTGTTCCAAATTTTGATATACTACAGGTAAATGATATTGTTGCTGCAACCGATTCTACATATTTAATTACTGGAACCATTCAAACCTATTGGGGTGTTAGAGATCCAGCACCACCCTACCTGAATTGGGGCGTTCTTATTTCAATGGATCTATATGGAAACGTACTATGGATCAAGAAAATGAATCTGGGTTTTGATCAAGCAACAGAAAGTAGCTATCTGCAAAACATCATTAAAACAAAAGATGGTGATTTTATTTTAAATGCAGTTGTATGGAAGAAACCTCCCTTTAGTAGTAAAGCACTTTTGATTCGCATGGATAAAAACGGCAATTTAAAATGGGTAACTACTTATAGTTCTCCTGTATTTGAATTTAAATACACTTTTGTAAATCAAATCATGCAGAGCGCAGATGGAAAAAATATTATTACTGCAGGAATTATAGATGAGCGTTTTAAAAACAAGGATAGTATTGTTAGGGTTAATCATTATTTGCTTGCTGTTGATTACGAAACAGGGCAAAAAAAGTGGGACCAATCCTTAAATATCAGAACTCAGTTCTCTAATGTTTTCACCAATTATCAATCTATCCGACATATTGCAGAATTACCCAATGGAGACCTTTCTTTTCTGGGCTTTGGCGATAGCAGCTTCTTGTCTATTCCACCAATCACAACAAAAAGTATCAACATCATTTGCAGTTCTACTGGAACCATCAAAAAAATGATTGGATATTCAAGTGCTCAGAATGGAGTAAGTATTGTAGATGCTATTAACACGGCAGCTGCCGGACATCAAGTAATATTATTGAATGATAATGCAAAAACAATAGTTATGGAAATTGATGCTGACGGATTAATACAATGGCAAAAAGGTTTTAATGATATCAATACAAATCAGCAACCCACCGGATTATTACTAAATGCTGGTGCCTTATATATTCCAATGAATGGTTTCGGAAGTCAAAAAAATAACTGGCTTTACAAAACAGATAACCTTTTGAATATTGATTGCATGGCTACCACATCAAATCTTCAAAGTTCTAATGCTTCTATATTTTTAAAACAAGACGATGCGCAGATGAGTGCAATTGCGGTACTTAATCCGGCCAATCTTTTTTCAGATTCAAAAGCAATACAATCTAATTACCCTCTTGCAACAAATGATCTTTGCCATATACCCTGCTGCAAGGAAGTATTAGACAGCGCAAATACTACAACAAAAACTGTTTGCGAAAAAGATCAATACCAACTTCCCAATGGAGTTCCTATAACTGTTTCTGGTAACTACTTTATTACAAATAAAACAGTACTTGGCTGCGATAGTATTTCTTTTTATAATATTACTATTATTAAAGACCCATCCGCATTACAACTAAGTGCAGATACTTGCTTTGAAGGGAAAGATTCTCTCATTTTACATACCACAACTGGATTTGATACATATACCTGGAGTAATTTAGTAACTACACATGAAAATACATTCACTATCCATCAACCCGGAACTTATAGCGTAAGTGTGAGTAATCAATGTGGCAATAAGACGGCGTTTACCAATGTTCTTGCCATCTGTGATGCGCCTATTTATATACCCAATGCCTTTACACCAAATAAGGACAGATTAAATGAGGTATTCAGAATTCCACCCACAGATTTCTATCAACTCAACAGCTTTCATATTTTTAATCGTTGGGGTGAACTTATATTTAACAGCAACAATATCAAACAGGGCTGGGATGGCAATTACAAAGGCATACAGCAGCCGTCAGGTATCTATACCTATACTATCAATATAACTTCTTTAAAGACCGGGAAAACAAGTCAAAGAAATGGATCTGTTCAACTAATCAGGTAGCACTACTTTTTTACAGGTATTTTGTATTGGATCAACATAGCACTATCGTTATTCTTTGCTAACACAAAGGATGGTTGCTTATTTACTATTATGGGTTTTATTTTTCTTACCTGTCCTTTGATAACTAACCCATTAATATTTTCTGCAACTAAAATGCCTTTCCCTTTATTCACCAGAACCGTTCCATAGTTGGCATCATAACGACCCATCTGTATATTGTTATCGTAATAATTTCCCACCAATAAAATATCGGGGAGGTTATCATTATTTGCATCAACTATCACTGCATCTTTTATAGGGCTTAATTGTGCTTCATAAGGAAGTGCTTGAACAGTAAATTGTAAATTGCCATTGTTCAATAATAAGGCACTAGAAAAATAATTAGCTGTATATTTTTGGGCACTGTTTAGTTTATTGGATTCAAAAATGTCGTTCAAACTTGCTTTTGCAAAATCTGCCGCATACAAATATTTTTTCTTAAGAGTTGGCATCTGTTTTTCTAACTCAGCTTTATTTGCAAATGGCAACTCTTTATCATGAATAAAATAGGTAAGTACTTGTTCTTTTTTACCATTGTCATCAAAATCCTGATAGTACATATTTACAGGTTGTACCTCTGTTGCTTTTAACCTACTATTTAAACCAAGATTACCTGCAATTAAATCGATATCCCCATCATTGTCAATATCAACTGGCAATAAAAAATTCCACCATCCCTTCTTATCTGTTAACTGTTTTCTTTTAAAATTACCACGGGTATTTATAAATGCATCAATACCTCCCCATTCAGAACAAATCAGTAAGTCTTTATCTCCGTCTTTATCAATATCAAACCAGATAGCTTGCGTTACCATTCCAATATCAGCAAGTTCTTTTGCGAGTGTATTTGTTACATTTTTAAAATGTCCTTTTCCATCGTTCTGCAATAAATAGGAATTAGGCGATTGACCGTATGCAAAAGGAACTGACCTTCCACCAATGAAAAGATCTACAAATCCGTCTCCGTTAAAGTCGTAGGGTATAATAGTCGATTGAGTTACAAATATATTTTCGAATGCGGCCGAAAGTTTAGAGAAATTAGCTTTCCCATCATTTGCATAAACACGGGGCAATAAACTTTCTTCTTGTCCGAAAAATTCATTCCCCCCACTTGCAACTAATAGATCCGGGAATCCGTCGTTATTTACATCAGCCCAGTTTGCATCAATATCTTCATAGATGCTATCCCTATCAAAGCCAGGTTGTGGCGATTTTAGAAATTTTCCGTTGGCCTGTTGTAAAAATAATCCTGGTTTATTGCCTTTAGATGCACCAATAAAAACATCTTCTAATCCATCTTTATTGGCATCTCCAACAGCAAGTGCCGGGCCTTCGGTAGAAAGCATATGGGGCAATAAAGGCTCTCTATTAAATTCGTTAAACTGATTTTCTATATGCAAATATTGCAACCCGGAAAAATTTGTAATATCAACCATTTGCTTACTGGTAGTTGGTTTGTAAGCAATGATTGATTGGAAATTATAAGATGGCAATCCTTTTTTGTATTCGAACTGATACTTCGATTCTTTGGGATTGAAAGAAACGGCTTGGTAAGTATTATCTGGCCAAATAAGAAAGGCAGAATCAACCTTAGTTTGATTCAAACCAATATGCAATGGAATTTCCATACTTGATTGAAATCCGCGCACAGGATATTTTTCATAGGTACGAATTTCTCCAGCAGCAAATAAAAGCATCTTTGAACCAAGTGCATTAATATTTTTCTCTGGTCCTTTTAATTTTATAGATGCGAATGCTTTGTCTTTCTGATCATTTGCTTTGTTTGCATATAAAAGCACAGGAGCATCAATATTGTTTACAATAATATCCAGGTCGCCATCATTATCCAGATCTGCATAAATAGCGCCATTGGAATAGGTTGGTTGATCACCTTTAATCCTATCTTTTAAATCATCAAAACGCATCTCCCCCTGATTGCTATAAAATTTATTAGGTATCTTAATTTGAGGGAATTTGTCGATCAAAGTCATGTCTGCCTGATCCAAATTATTTTCTTTGATCTTATTCTGAATTTGGTCGTTCGATACATAATTGATGTAGTCGATATCATTCATTCTTTTGGGAATTCCATTTGAAATGAATAAATCTTTCTTACCATCATTATCAAAATCCATCCAAAGAGGTGCCCAACTCCAATCTGTTGCAGCAACTCCTGAGTATAAACCAATTTCGCTGAAGTGGCCGTTCTTTTTATTGAGTTGTAAATTATTTCGGGTATACTGATAGTTATACCCGTACCCAATCTTTAAATTAAAAATGTCGTAAGTATCTTCTCCCTCCGAGCGTTTTAATATATAGGGATCAGAAGGCAGCATATCCATTGAAATTACTTCCGGGAATCCATCATTATTTACATCTGCCACATCAACACCCATGGAGAACTGACTTGTGTGCATGATACGACTAGTAAGTTCTTCTTTAAAAGTTCCATTCTTTTGGTTAATATAGAGATAGTCGTTTTCGTGAAAGTCGTTTCCAATATATAGATCTGGATAGCCGTCTAAGTTAATATCAGAAACGGCAACACCTAGCCCGTAACTGATTGCAGAACTATTAATACCGCTTTGCTTAGTTACATCTGTAAATGTATTTCCGTCGTTACGAAACATTCTATCACCTGAAACTTCATTATAAGTTCCAAGAAAACTAGCCCTTGGTGCAAATGTTCCGTTCTGGTGTACTGAGTGATTTAATAAAAACATGTCTAAATCACCATCCTTATCATAATCAAAGAAAACTGCCTGAGTACTAAATCCTGAAAAGTCTAATCCATATTCGTGCGACTTTTCTGCATAATGAGGAATCCCATTCTTATCAATTCCTGTACAAATAAGCAAGAGATTATGTCCCTTCAGGGTTTCATATTTACCCACCCTACAAATATAAAGATCTAGTAACCCATCATTATTAATGTCGATAACAGAAACTCCTGTAGACCATGAGCCGTCTTGTGGAATATTAGCTTCCTTAGTAATTTCAGTAAATTTTAAATTGCCTTTATTTAAAAAGAGTTTACTGTCGCCCTGATTTGCGCAGAAAAATAAATCTATCAATCCGTCATTATTAAAATCCCCCGCTCCCACTCCAGCACCATTGTAGAAATACATGTATTTAAACATATTAAATGCCGCTGTTGGCTTTAGCTGATTGGTAAAATCTAGTCCGGTTTGTTCTTTTTCTAAAACCTCAAAAGCAACGGGTCCTTTTATTTCATTGCTACACGACAAGATGCATAAAAACAGGCTAATCATCATGCATTGCCAAACAATGAATGTAGATTTAGTAAAATAGTTTTTTTTATATAAGTAAATGTAGCCTTGCATTTATTTTTTTGTTGAGCCTTTCTTAATTTGATATAATACAGGTAGGGCATTGTTTTGTAGCACCAATAAATAGTCTTTCCCAATTGATTTTATTACTTGAATATCTCTAATCTCACCTCGTAATTCCAGGCCAGATTGATTTGTTTCCAAGTTAGAAAAATTGCCTTTCCCATCATTTAAAAGGATATTTCCAAAACTCGCATCCAGTCTGCCCATCATTGGTGGAAATCCAAAATTATTTCCTCCAATAATCAGATCTGTAAATCCGTCATTATTCAAATCCTTACATTTTATGGCATTGATACAAGACAATTGTAGATAAGGTGAAAGTTTTTTTATTTCGAATTGTCCGCCGCCTTTGTTAAAAGCGATGCATGATCCGCTATAATTAAATTGTTTTACGATTGCCTTATTGATTAGATCAGAGGGAAATAATTCTTGAACAGATTTTTTAGCAAACACTTCATGCCGGAGGTTTTGTTTTTTCAGTATGGGTAACTGTTCTTCCAGATCACGTTTTAAGAATACTGGCAGATCTTTTCCTCCAACAGTTCTGGTAAGTATTTTATCTACAATATTATTCTGATCGAAGTCGGCTACCCAAATTTTAACTGGATTTTCTTTATTGGGTTGTAGATAAAAATTCTCCCCAATATTGCCCAATACCAAGTCTTCTTTACCATCGCCATTTAAATCAGCAGCAGCAACAGATTGCCACCAGCCTTGCATGTCAGAAAGATTGGTTTTGATTTCTATAAAATGATCTTTATTAAAAGAAAATATTTTGGGATTCATCCATTCACCTACAATCACTAATTCTTTATTGGAGTCTCCAGCAACGTCAGCCCAAACAGCCCCTGTAACCATCCCAATATTTGAAATCTCAGGGTTTTTAGTTTTTGCCATATCCGTAAAATGCCCCTTCCCATCATTTACATAGATATAACTAGTTGGGGTTATTCCATAATTTCCAGGATAACTTCTTGCCCCTACAAAAAGATCTAGATCGCCGTCGTGGTCAAAATCATAAGCAGTAGCAACCGCAATGTTCATCTGATTATTTCCGAACGCAGAAACATCAATCTCGAAATTACCTTTGCCATCGTTTTTATATAATCTATGTTGAAAAACACGATCACCCAATTGCGGATTATTTCCACCAGCTCCCACAAAGAGGTCTTGATCTCCATCTCCATCGCAATCGAAAAATAAAACGGCCACGTCTTCAAAATCACTAAACCGTTCAAATTCTGGTGTAATTTTTTTATCAAATCCACCATTCTTATTTTGAAGATACAATTGACCCGCATGCTTAGGCGAACCCGCAATATATACATCTTCTAATCCATCTCCATTTACATCAGCTACAGTTGCTTTAGGGCCTTCTTTTGAGAGTATGCGAGGGATGTTTCTTTCGTTATAAAAATCAACTAAGTCGTCATCAGCATGTTTTTCAAAATTCGATTTAACCTTAGTAAGTACAGGATCTACTTTATCTTTTTTTGCCTCCGGAATAATGGGTGCGTTTGTAGGTTCTTTTATTTCATGGACCTTATTAATACCGGGATTTTTTTGAATACTATAAGTTCTATCGGGCCAAATAATTTGAAAAGAATCGATCTTTGCTTCTTTACCAAGGCCTATCACTACTTTATAATCTACAGAAGATTGAAAACCACGAGTAGGTTCTACCTCACGACTTAAAATTTGATTCCCTATAAATAATTTAATCTGGCTGCCAATAGCAAAAGTGTTTTTCTCTTTTCCTTTTAAACTAAAGCCGATATAATTATTCTTATTTATTTCGCGGCTATTGTTTTTATAAATAAATGCTTTTGAATTTTCGTTATTAATTACCATATCAAGATCGCCATCATTATCAAGATCACCATAGGCTGCTCCATTTGAAAAAGATGGTTGTGTAAAGCCCCAGGCTTTACCATTGTCTGAGAATTTTAAGTTCCCTTCATTTCTAAATGCCTTATTCAATAAAGCTTGTTTCGGCATTTTGCTAATAACTGCGTTTACTTCGTCTTTTTTTCCAGTCATCACCATTTTCTGTACAATATCATTAGCAAAGAAATCAATGAAGTCTTGATTGGTAAGATCGTTGTTAATACCATTACAGATATATAGGTCTGTAAGTCCATCGTTGTCTGCATCAAATAATAATCCACCCCAACTCCAGTCAGACGCAGCAACACCGCCATAATAAGCAGCATCTAAAAATTTACCGTGTTTGTTATTTATCTGTAAAGTGTTTTGTTGAAATTGATGGTAAAAGCCAGATTTTTCTTTCAGCCGATACACATCAATATTATCAAATGAAGAAGTTGTTTTTAATCGATAGTCATCATCAGCTAGCATATCAGTAGTAAAAATATCAGGATAACCATCGTTATTAATATCGCCCATATCTGCACCCATGGATGCAAGGCTTGTATGTTGTACCCAATCTTCTAATTCGTCTTTGAAAGTGCCATTTTTTTGATTGATATAGAGATAGTCTCTTTCAAAAAAATCATTAGAAACATATACATCCGGGTAATGATCGCCATTTACATCACCAATGGTAACTCCTAGTCCAAAACTTATCAGGCTTCCATGTATACCGGCACTATGTGTAACGTCTACAAACTTGCCATTATCGTTACGAAGAAGATGATCTCCACCTCCCTTCAAAAATTCTTTGATCGGCCAGTTTTCGGCAGGTAAATCACGTTGATTGGCATAGTTAAGAGTGTTTACAGGAATTGGACTATTATTAACGATAAAACAATCCAGGTCTCCATCCATATCGTAATCGAAAAAGGCCACTTGTGTAGTATAACCATTATCTGCTAGACCATATGCCTTTGCAGATTCCGTAAATGTGAGGTTATGGTTATTGATGAAGAGTTGATTTTCTCTGCTGATGCCATCATTAATATGGCCAGAATTTGAAACAAAAATATCGAGCCAGCCATCGTTATTAATATCTACCATTACAACTCCGGTACTCCATTGTTCTTTGTTTGTAAAGCCCGCTTTTTCAGAAATATCATCGAATTTAAAATCACCTCTATTTAAGTACAATTTATTGCTACCCATATTGGCAGTGAAAAACACATCTGCTAGTCCATCGTTATTAATATCTCCTATAGCAACCCCACCGCCGTTATAAAAATTTCGGAAGGTAAAGATGTTAAAGTCTTTGGTATCTGTAATAGTATTAGAGAAATTGATTCCCGTATTTTCCATCAATTGAAAAATCGGAGTAGTTGCTGTTCCTGAAGTTTGCTTGCAAGAAATTTGCAGTGTTGCAAAAAGTGCAATTAAAAGAACCGAAAAATTGAAGCGAGCTTTCATATATAAATAACAAAAAGGTCATTAAAATTAATGACCTTTTTGCATTCTTGTTTATTAATTAGAATTAATAGCCAGGATTTTGAGAAAGATTCGGGTTAACAGCAAGCGCTGCGTTTGGAATCGGGAATAACAAGTATTTAGCATCAGTAACTGGCTTAAGCGCATTTGCACTTAAGAAAGTACCGAAACGAATTTGATCTTGTCTTCTCCAACCATCCCAATGGAATTCTCTTTGTCTTTCGTTCAGCAAGCTGATAGCACCACCTGCATCAGCAGCGTTCTGATCTGCATTCTTCAAGATAACTGAAGTTGCAGCAGTAGCACCACGCTTAGCACGTAATGAATTTACTAAAGACAATGCAGATGCACCTGAAGGAGCAGTACCACCTCTTAAGATAGCTTCAGCTTCCATCAAAACCACATCAGCGTAACGGAAGAATACGTAGTCGTTATCTGGTTGACCATCGTTGTTACCTTTGGTATCAACAACATATCTCCAGTAACGAATACCAGTAACTTCTAGGTTAGTACCACTTTCTTGTAAAGCAACTGTTCTAGTGAAAGACAAAGGAGCACCTTTTCTATCTTGTAAAGCAGTACCAGTTACTAGATCGTATTGCTGACCAGCTAAGAAACCAGTTGTAGGAACACCTTTAGGGTTAGGCCATGTTCCAGCAGGATCTGGATAAGCAATACCTAAACGTGTATCAGTTGATTCAAATTTGTCGTAAACAGCAGCAAGGGTAGTAAAACCGTTCCAACCTGATTTGTTCATGTTGTAGTGGTTTGTTTTGTACCAAGCAGCACGTAGGTTACCACCTCTTGATCCACCAATGTTTTGGTTAGTAAAGATGTTTTCTTTTCCAATTACATCATTGCTTGGAGCGTAGTTATCCCAAACGTTATCTGAGATAGAATACTTAGAAGCCAATCCTTGTGCAATAGCGATTGCAGCGTTCATATCAGCAGCATCAAATGTAGGAGCTGCACGGTTAGCGTAAGCACCTTTATTCAAATACATCTTCATCAACAAAACATCAGCAGCATCTTTGTTTGCTTTGTAAGCAGGGCCTCCAGCTGAAGGACCATTTGGCAAAGAAGCTTTGATAGCTGTTAATTCAGAAATAATGAAATTAGCTGCATCAGAACCTTTTAATACTTTAGGAGCATTCAACAAGTTTTCACCTGCTTCACGGTAAGGAACCTGACCATACAGATCCAATACAGTATACATAGCGAAAGCACGTAAGAATCTAGCTTCAGCTGCTTGAGAAGCAGATGGGCTAAAACTTAATACGTTTGTTGTGTTAAATACCACACCTAATAAAGAGTTGAATACACCACCTACTTGAGAATGGTCTGCATTCCAAGTATGAGCATGGATTACTCTCCAAACTCCATTATCATCCCAGTCACCACCTCTGGTTGGGACCAAAGATTCATCAGAGCTGTTTTCTTCCAAAGAAGTAGCCACATCTTGTGATTGGAATCCCTGCAAACCATCGTAGCAGGCTTGTAAAAGCACAGATACGTCTGTACTTTTTAAAAGGATTGATTGCGCTTGATCTGCAGTTAGTGAAGAGTTTAGTTTTTCGTCCAATTTAGTACAGGACATAAAACCAACACCCACAGTCAGCACCAGAGCAATCGCAGACTTTTTTATATGTTTCATAAATATCATTTTTATAATTTACTCTAAACGTTTAATACTATTAAATGGTTGTCTAACTTATAAACTAAAGTTAAGTCCAAAGTTGAAGCTCTTTTGAGAAGGATAAGGGATGTACTCGATACCTAAAGAAGGTACGCCACCCACATTCTTGTCTGTATTTACTTCAGGATCGAAACCACTATACTTTGTAATAATAAACAAGTTAGAAGCAGTTAAGAATAAACGAAGATTTTTGATAACACCTACATTACCTACGTTATAAGAAGCAGAAAGGTTAGCCAATTTAAGGTAATCTCCTTTTTCTAAGTAACGAGTAGAAGTAGTAATAGGGTTTGCTAAACTTTCTTTAACAGCACCGCCGATCAATGAAGATGCAACGTTTCTTGAACCTAAGTTTCCAATTGGAATTAAGGCGTTCAATGTGTTGTTATAGATATCGTGACCAGAAGCACCATTTAGGTTAGCCACAAAAGACCACTTTTTGTAAGTTACGTCTGTGCTGATACCGAATAATTGGTGTGGGTTTGGATCTCCAATATAGTATAATGTGTTACCATTATCTGCAAATGTAGAGTTACCAGTTTGGTCAAGACCTAAGAACTGCTTCATATAGAAAGCGTTCAATGGTTGTCCAGAAGATAAACGTTGAACAGATGCACCTGATAAACCTTGACCACTAATTGCACCAGTTAATACAGCTGGTCCGTTGTAGTTTTCAAGAACGTTATTCAAGAATGCAACGTTGAAAGTTAAGTTCCACTGAAGATCTTGCTTTTTAATTAAAGCAGCACCTAATGACAATTCAACTCCATTGTTCTTTACATTACCAGGTAAGTTAACCCAGTATTTAGTAGCAGGAGCTGGTTGAATTGCATCAAAGTTGAACAAGATATTGGTAGTGTTTCTGTTGAAATAATCGATGTTACCATAGATTCTTCCACCAGCTGTTTCAAAATCCAAACCTAAGTCGAACTGCTTAGTGCTTTCCCATTTCAAATCTGGGTTAGCAACGTTTGAAAGAGCAATTGATTGCTGACCAAAAGTGTATTGAGACTGAGCTGATCCTGGAGGGAATGAAGAGTTACCAGTGATACCATAAGAAGCTCTCAATTTCAAGCTGCTGAATACGTGGTTACCCTGCATGAATTTTTCATTGTGGATATTCCAAGCAAATGCACCTGAAGGGAAGTAACCATATTTGTTATTAGAACCGAACTTAGAAGAACCATCAGCTCTAATTGTTCCAGTAACTAAGTAACGATCTTTATAGTTTAATACTAAACGACCGAAATAAGATTGTAATTCAGAAGTTGGATCATACCAAGAATAAATATTACGACCAGCTGAACCTGAGTTCTGCATAATGTTTGTAAAATCAACATTATTTTGGTTAGTAAAGTCCTTACCGGTCATACCAGCACCTCTGTACACAAATTTCTGATACTCATAACCCACTAAAGCGTTTAAGTTTAAAGCACTAGAAATTTTCTTACGATAGTCTAAAGTATGTTGAATAACCTGAGAGGTTAATTCTGCATTAGAATAGTAACCGAATCCAGATCCTTCAATACCAGGAATGGTAATATAAGGTTGTTCGCTAGCTCTTCTAACACCAGTTTGGTTGTTTAAACTAAAGTTGAATTTGTAATCCAAATCAGCAGTTAATTTATAACCAACACCTACTGTAGCAAAAATATTGGTGATATCAGCTTGATCATTGTAACCAGCAGACATTGCAAGAGGGTTTACAACAGACTCACCTGGAGTGATGTTGATAGAACCATCCGCTTTGTATAAAGCTTTGGTTGGATTCCACTGTAAAGCCATACCAACTAAGTTACCCTGGAAACCAGCGTCGTTAGTAACTGGTACACCCATTTCAGTGTTATGAGCAGCCAATATGTTGAAATCTAAAGAAAGCTTTTTGCTTTCTAAGAATTTGTACTGACCGTTCAATCCAATATTGTATTTTTTCAAATTTGATTTTAAGATAATACCATTCTGATCAGAATAACCCAAAGAGAAACGGTATTTACCATTTTCGTTACCACCACTGATTCCTAAGTTGTAGTTCTGAGAAGAACCTTTGCGGAAGATTGCATCTTGTGCATCAACGCTTAAACCTTGGTCTCCAGAAGTTAAACCATAAGAAGTTAATGCAGCTTTATAACCAGCAGCATCTAACACACTATATTTCTTACGAACTGAAGCAGTACCAATTGAAGTAGAGAAGTCGATTTTTGTTGCACCGGCTTGTCCTTTCTTAGTAGTAATCATTACAACTCCATTTGCACCTCTAGAACCATAGATTGCAGTTGCAGATGCATCTTTCAATACATCCATAGAAGCAATATCAGCAGGATTGTAGAAATACAATGGGTTAGCGTCTGGAGTTTGACCGATACCAGAAGCACTCAATCCTGGACGAGCATTTCTGCCATCCAAAGGAATCCCGTCAATTACAAATAATGGAGAGTTACCAGAACGCACAGAACTATTACCGCGGATACGGATAGTTGTTGCGCCACCTGGAGCACCACTATTGTTAATTACTTGAAGACCTGCCACTTTACCTTGAATCAACTGATCAGGAGAAGTGATAGGACCTTGGTTAAAGTCTTTCGCTTTAACAGAAGTTACAGAACCTGTAAGGTCTTTCTTTCTTGAAGTACCATATCCAATAACAACTACTTCTCCGATATTATCACTAGTAGCAGCCAGAGACACTTCGACAGAAGATTTGTTTTGAACATCTACATTCATAGAGCCGTACCCAACTGAAGAAACTACCAAAGTGGTAGTAGAAGTAGGTACGCTAATTTTAAAAGTTCCATCAGCTCCAGTCTGGGAGCCTAATTTAGAACCCTTAACAACTATAGAGGCGCCAGCCAATGCAGATCCGTCTTTTGAATCTGTGACTTTACCAGTAATAGTTTTGTTTTGAGCCTGCGAAAATAGCGACAATACGCAGGCAAATAGACCCACGAGCGTGAGTCTGGCAAGCATCTTTACATTCATAAATAGCAGTTTAATAATTAACAAGCGTGTACAAAATACACATTTTATACCAACGAAAAAATAAATTGTTAAATTAATGCTGCCAAGTAGGGCTTAGAGTCGAGAGCTCGTAGGTCAAGTACGAACTGTAGATAATAATCAACTAGGCAAGCAACCAATTAACATTTATATCCTTTATCAGGACATGAAAATAGAGTTCCCGCTGCAAGTAATAGGCTTAAAAAAAGCTTAATAAAAGCCGCAAACGTTTGCGATATGCTTTGCTGTTGAAATATCTTTCTGTTAAAACTTTCGTTTGGGGAACTTTCCTGATTTTTTCAAAACCCGTGGTGTAACCTTGACCAATTTCAAATCGATTTCTTCGAATATTTCTTACATTAGATAATGATAGATTATTGATATGACGAATACTACGCTTAAAAAGATCTCAGAAGTATTAGGATTGAGTATATCCACCATCTCCAGAGCTTTAAAAAACCATCCAGATATATCTGAAAAGACTAAAAAGAAAGTCATTGAACTTGCAAAAGCTCTTGATTATGAACCTAATGCAAATGCCATCCAATTAAGAACCAAGCATAGTAAAATATTCGGTTTAATGGTACCCAGTATTTCCAATTTCTTTTACGACAGTTTCATTGCTTCCGTAGAAGAAGAGAGCAGGAAAAATGGGTTCTCCCTAATTATTTTACAATCGAGCGATGATATTGAAATTGAAAACGAGAACTTGAAACTATGTAGGCAGAATCGTGTAACCGGATTATTTGCTTGTTTGTGTTCGGGCACAAAAGATATCAGCAGTTTTCTGAAAATGAAGGACCTCGATATTAAAACCATTTTTTTTGACATCGTTCCGGAAATAGATGGATTGATTAAAGTATGTATGGCGGATAACAATGTGGGCGTAATTGCTGCGGAGGCAATTTTAGAATCTAATAAAAAAAACATACTCTCCATTTTTGGTAACGCCAATTTATCCATCACGAAGAAAAGGGAATATGCTTTCAGCAATTATTTTAAATTAAAATCCCCCAATACCCAACTGTTCATTGAGCATGCAGGTGATATAGAGCATGCCACCCAAATTGCATTGCAACATTTAAAAAAGAATAAAACAGTTGATACCGTTTTTTGTATGAGCGATGAAATCTTAATTGGAGTGATGAAAGCCATTCAAAAATTAAAACTAAATATACCCAGCGACGTTTCTGTAATTGCAATAAGTAATGGATTTATACCCACACTTTTTTACCCTCAGATTACTTATGTAGAAACTAGCGGCTACCAACTTGGAAAATTAGCTTTCAAACAAATGATGGCAAGTCTGGCAGACAATGGCGAGTTGGCACAGGAAACCATGGTAGATTCAAAACTTGTAAAGGGCGGCTCGCTTTAATTAGATTTGATCATTAACTTCTTTGAAGAATATGTAGTTTCTGAATTCTTAATTGAAATAACACAGGTTCCGCCATTCATATTCTGATAGAAAGAAGTAAAGTCCACAGGAATTGTATTCTCTCCCTTTTCTATAGATATATTTTTTGAATAGATCTTGATACCACTATATAAATCTCTTACTTCCAGATTTGCTGCCATAGCTTTTTCTGAATTAAAAACACAATTGAACTTTCCATTTGAAGGATTAGGAAATAAATTGATCATTTTTGACTTTAAAGATTCAATATAACTAAGCGATTCTTTAGTAAAAGAAATATTGCTCAATGATAAATTGATGTTTGAATTTGTACTATTCAAAGAACCCATTGTGAATACAACGGAGTTAATGTCTGTAAGATCTATTTGATCTTTCGTGGCAATTGAAATGAAATCATTCAAGTCTAGCATATATTCTTTTGTGTCTCCAGCAATCGGAATATGCATAGTGTATTGATCATCCCATTTTTTTACGGAACTTTTTACCAAAGTAATATTAAGTACTGAATTACCTGATGCAGTAAACTTAAAAGTCTTGTATCCAGTTAAATTCTTTGCAACTCCTCCCCCACGCAGTAATTTATAAGCACTTATATAGGAGTTGGTAGAAGCTTCTAAATGAATGTTTCGATATAAAGGAAATTCATCAGTTACTAAAACACGTTTAGCATCATTCATTATTTCAAACTTACTCACCACCGAATTTGCCGCTACATAATCAATGTTCCAAGCTCCATCTGAAATAAAAATCTCGTCTGCCAATGAATCGTTCAAATACATTTTAATGGTCGACTCATATACATCTGAAACTGGAAGCTTAATATTTGAAATACTTGTTGCACTTAGTGTAAAAGGAATATTTTTCTTGTTTACTAAAACAGATTTTTCATTTACATTTTCAAAAACTTCAAAGTAGCCGTTTATAGTTTGGTTGGTGTTTTGTAATTGCAAATCAATTGCACCTGCATCATTATTTACACCCATGATATACGTTTTGGGCAAAGCTTTAACTGTATAGGGTTGTTCCAAAGCAGCAATCGTTGATAATTGCTCTAAAATACCCTGAATTATCTCCCCAAGAATTTCATTTGAAACTCCCCAAACTTGAAAATTATACATGTCATCTTCTGCCACAAAATCATTTTTCAACCAATTTGATTGAATAGTAAAACTATTTCTCCCCGTTTTTGTTCCCGCTGAAAAACTAATGATGTTCTCCTGATGCCCGTCCTCATATCGCATGTTATATCGTAACATATCAAAGCCCAACAAATTAATCTTTTCGATATTCTGAATACTTGCCCCTTTTAACCTATCACAAACGGCTTTGGTATGGTCATAGATGGCAGACTGTGTTTGAGTTGCAAATACAACTGCCTCGCAAGTACCATTTAATGTATAATCGGATGAAGCAACAGATTTTGCATTCGTAAAGTTGATGATATCTGTAGGAGAAGTGATATAAGGCTTAATTGCTGGATTTGATAATTGCTTTGGAAACAAATCCAATAAATTGATTTGGGTTCCTATACCAGTTGCTTTCTTGTTGATGGGCTCTCTCTGTAGAATGGGTAGTTGTGTATATGGTACCATTACTAAAGTATTATGGGTAGCTGCATTGAAAAGTCTTTTAGCTACTGCATCTCCCAGACTCTTGCTTTCAAGGCCACCTGTATTGCCAGAGTTAACTGTTCCGCAGTCGTTGGTTGCCATGGCTAAGATAACCGTAGTAGATCCACATGTATTTTTAACAGCGTAACTGATACTATAATTTCCCTTTGCCACTCCTGTAACTTCTCCTGAAGCGCTTACAGTTCCAAAATTATTTGCACTAGTCGACCATACACCTCCAGGTGTTACTGAACTTAACATAGATTTCAACCCAATACAAACTGTGTTATTACCAGTAATGGCTGCAACGGTTGGTTTTTTACAACCTTTCTCTTCGGCATCTGCATCAAAATTAGCACCATGATTTTCACCAAGTTCCTGTTCAAATGATATACCAATAATTTGCCCCTCTACATCTGAATTATTTTTATTTTTATGAATATCCGCTCCTGGCGCAAATATGGTTCCTTCTATTGAATTCGTTCCTTCAATATGTAAAGTTGTAGTTGTATAAAAATTATATAAAATGTAAGGGCTCTCATAAATTCCAACACCCGTTTGTTTCCATACCTGCCAATTGTACGCATCTTTTGCATCTACATTAATCACTAATACATGATTCGCATCAGGCTTATTATTACAAACCAGTTCTGCTATACTATTCAAATCATTACCAGAAATGCACAGGTAATTGATCCCATTATTTAAAGTGAGTTTTACTCGTGTCGGGAAGTTATTAGTTGAAACAGGTATATCATTTTCATCCGTCAATTGTAAGTTATTTGATTTTGCTCCCATTGCTTTAGCTGATTTTCTCATCGTTTCCATAGCAGTGCCAAAATCGATCAGGTCTTTTTCTTCTACTTCTTTTTTAGAATCGCTTGTATTTAAATTTTGGGATTTATCCTTTAGTTGAATTCTAGGAGAACTATTATAAGATCCATTACAAATTTGGGTGTTCGCATAGGTTCCTTTATCATCTGTGAGCCAGACTTTTGAATTTTCTAAACTCCCTATTTTAACATAACCATTATTTACCTGAAATGCATTTCCAGATTTATAGATCACTTTACCATTTACTAGCAAACCAATCAAAGCATTATTTACATAGAAACTACCTGCCGATTTTACGGCTACCTGGTAATTGCCATTTATGGTTAAGTTTTCGCCAATTGCAACAGGTCCGTCAGATTGAAGAGAGGAAAGAATGGCACTTTTTTCTACAAAAATTTGAAATCCTTTTGCCGGATCTGTAGGGCATTGTGCCAAAATAGATTGGATCATGGATAGTAACACCAAAGAGAGCGCGCAAATCTTCTTACACATACTTGTTATTATAGGGGGTTCAGATGGCTCTTTAAAGGAGCAAACCAAGCATTTTAGATGTTTGGTATCTAAGAAACGAAGTTATTCACTAAATATTATACTCGCATGATGATTTTGTGTTATTTCAAATTTGAAAAGTGACGATTACTTCAGTACCATTTCCCGGGCTTGAATTGATTTTCATTTCTCCATTAAATAATGATGCACGGGTTTGAATATTAATAAGTCCTACACCATGCGTGGTTGTATTTGTATCAAAACCCCTTCCATTGTCTTTAATACATAGGATCACATTATTATCCTCCTGGTATAATCGAATCAAAATTTGTTTTGCCCTGGCATGTTTCAAGATATTATTGAATTGCTCTTGAATAATTCGATAAATAGTGAGTTTCAAATCATTGGAGATTTCACTCTCTTTAAAATCATACAGGTCTTTTTGAATATCAAATACAGTTGTTTTTTTGGCTATAGAAATGATATGGTCTAATGCATCACCCAACTCTAATTCATTTAATGAAGGAGGTATCAGGTTATGAGATAAGGTTCGTATTTCCTGAATTGCTTCAGTAATTAATTTTTCGATGTCTTTAAACAAGTCAGACTCTATTTTCGATTCTTTTTTTAATAAACCGAGATACATTAATGATCCAGCTAAAATTTGATTCACATTATCATGCAACTCCAATCCAATTTCTCTTCTTTCCCTTTCCTGAGCTATAATTACCGCTTCAGCAATTTCCCTGGTTTTTCTCCTTCTCTCGTCTGCTAGTTTTTGCTCGAGTAATACATTTTCAGTCACATCTGTTCCGATAGTCAGCACTGCATCAAATCCATTGTAATTAATTTTATGCAGGGCTAGATCTGTATAAAATGTACTTCCTTTATTGCTGTTACTTTTTACTATTTTATTATGAATACTAGCCTTATTGGTAGTTAAATTTTGAACTAAATGATTAATTTCCTCTTGATCTTCTACTTCATATATATCCCAAATTTTCTTTTCCAAAAATTCAGCTTTAGTAAACCCTAAAATTTGAGCTGCTGTTTCATTTACATCTAGTATAACGTAATTCTCAGGATTAAAGATGAAAATGAAATCAGGGTTATTATCAAATAGATATCGATATTTCGATTCTGAAATTCGAAGTGTGGAACTTATTTTATTTCTTTCAATACTATACTCAATACTCTTTTGAAGCACCATTGGGTTCACATCATCTTTTAATAAATAATCCTGAACACCAAGTTTTAAACTATCAACTGCAAATTGTAAATTTCCGAATCCTGTTAACACAATTACTGGAATTCCATTGGCAAGTTTTACCATATCTACAATACTATCTGTTCCATTGCTATCTGGTAATGATAAATCTAAAAGAATGATATCAAAAAAGGTATCCTCTAAACTTTTGATTGCATCTTGGAGAAGTGTATTATGTTTGATTTCAATATTTGGAAATATTTCATGCAGGTACTCATGAACCAAAAAATAATCGCCTTCATTATCTTCAATTACTAGTATCCTCATAAATAAATATTTAGTGCATTTTTTCCTGACACTTCTTGAATGTTATATAAAATGTTGTGCCTTCGTTTACCTTTGATGTAACGGAAATATGGCCCCCCAAAGCTGTGACTTGAGAATGAATTAAATAAAGTCCAATTCCTTTACAATCGGGTCGATCATGAAACCTTTGATACAATCCAAAGATTCTATCCTTCACCCTATACATATCCATTCCGATACCATTATCTGAAAACTCCAAAATAGTAAGTTCTCCATCCATCCTTGATTTCATTTTTATTTCTAGTTTTCTGTCTGGCGAAGCAAACTTGATGGAATTACTCATTAAATTCAAAAGAATACTTTCTAAATAGTTTGCATCAAAAAAAACAGAGGGTGCTTCTGAAAAATCGACCACAATATTAATATCTGTACTATTGATCAAAGCCATTAAATCATAAACATTTTTTGAAACTACAGATTGAAAATCGATCGTATTTAATGCGAGAAATTTATTTTCCTTAATAAATAAAACTTTAATTAAATCATTTAATGTATCATTTAGTTGAAAAGTGGCACTTTTAAAAGCATCTAATAATTCCTTCGTTGACTCATCTTTAATTTTGCTCATATCTAACAAATCAACAATTGCAAGTAAGTTAGTAAGGGGAGCCCGTAAATTATGTGAAGTAATAAATCCGAATTTTTTTAAATCTGAATTCGATTGCATTAGTTCTTCAATCAATGCAAAACGCTGTTCCTCTTCTAATTTCCTCAATGTGATGTCCCGATAATTTAAAACAATGGCTCCTACGGAGGGTTCGTTTAACAGATTATAAATTGTAGATTCTATCCATAGAAAATTATTATCTGACACTTTAGAAGCTGTTTGAGTTAATTAATATTTTTTACCATTAGGCACATCATAGCTAAATATATGTAACTGATGGCAGATTCAGTAGTTCTCTCATAATTGATTACCAGTCTTCTAAAATTCAGAAGCCAG
>JANYEA010000053.1 GCA_025363385.1 Bacteroidota bacterium
ATAAAAAACCCGTTCATCTTTTTGAACGGGTTTTTTTATGCCCAATATGCAAACAATAGTGTGATGTGAATCCGTGAAATGCTGATTTATACAGGTCATCTGTGTGCTTTTAAATCATCCTCTTTATTGAATTAACTGGACATAAAAAAAGTCCGACATAAATGCCGGACTTGAGTAATGTAGAGTAGTAGTGGAATTAATACCTGTTGTATCCACCGCCGCCGCCGTTGCCACCACGATCGCGATTGTATCCGCCACCGCTGTTGCCGCCGCCGCCACGATTTCCACCGCCGCCACCGCCGTAACCACCACGACTTCCGCCGCCGCCGTTACCGAAGCTCTTCTTTTTGAAGCCGCCTCTCTCGCCTTCTGGACGAGGGGTAGATTCGTTAACAACAATCTTACGACCTAAATTCTCAGTGTCGTGTAATTGACTAATAGCAGTACGAGCCGCTTCATCATCAGCCATTTCAACAAAACCAAAGCCTTTGCTACGGTCGTTGTTGAATTTGTCGGTAACGATTTTGGCACTTGTTACTTCTCCAAATGGAGTAAACAGGCTTTGCAGGTCTTCACTGGTCATGTTCCAGTTAAGATTTCCAACGTAAATGTTCATGTTCTTTATAAAATTATGTGATCAAAAACCAATGGTAAAACAGTAACCGAGAACCCTGAAGCATTTACGTAAAACCTTCTGAGAAACAGGCGAACTGCCATTGGACTCCCGAAGATATTGATTTTTTTGAAATACCAAATTATTTTTCAACATTTTTACCTATTTCATAAAATCGCTCAAATTCACTCCAGCAGCGGATTTGAGACTTTTTCGATTATTTATTCGCAGTTTTAAGGAGGTTTTAATGTGAATTAGGTAAACAGTTAGACATAAAAAAGCCCGTTCCAATTGCTCGGAACGGGCCATATAATGTGAAACGTAGATTATTCGCCTACTACTTCAAATTCAATTTCTACATTGTTACCATTGCCGAAATCAATAACCGCTTTATATAAACCTAATTCTTTCACTTCATCAGCAATAGAAATACGCTTACGATCAATTTCATAACCTTTTTGGTCACGAATAGCGCGGGTAATTTGCAAAGAAGTTACGCTACCAAAGATCTTACCAGAAGTACCGGTTTTAGCACCGATTTTAACTGGAGAAGATTTTAATATTTCTATTACTTTGTTGATCTCAGCCAACATAGCAGCTTCTTTCTTAGCTTTTACCTTTAAACGCTCTTCTAACTGCTTCATGTTTGAAGGACTAGCTTCTACAGCTAATTTAGAAGGGATCAGGTAGTTACGTGCATAACCGTTCTTAACTGTTGCCAGTTCATTACGGCCACCTAAATTGTCTACGTCTTGAATTAAAATAACTTGCATGTGTTGTTTTTTAGTTCCCCGTTGCCCAGTCATTGTTTTAGACTGTCCTTTACCGCTTTTGCAATTGCACCAGTAGTTAAGTTAGGGAAGGTACTAATATTTCTATTTCAATAAATCAGTTACATATGGTAAGAGACCCATCTGACGAGCCTTCTTAACTGCATCCTGAACTTTTCGTTGATACTTCAAAGAGTTACCGCTCAAACGACGTGGTAATAATTTACCTTGTTCGTTGATAAATTTCTTTAAGAAATCGATGTCTTTGTAATCAACATATTTAATGCCATATTTTTTAAAGCGACAGAATTTTTTCTTCGGCTTTTCCTGTTTAATGGCGGTCAGGTATTTGATTTCGTTCTTTGCCATGATTAAGCTTCGATTTTATCTTGCATTGCAAATCCACCATTTCTTTTCACATAGTTGTACTCGACGGCGTATTTATCGAGACGTGTGATCATGTGACGCATGATTTGCTCATCACGTAACATTTGGATCTTCAGTTTTTCGTTGATTTCTGAAGGACCCTGGAATTCTAACACCCAGTAAATACCGGTTGTTTTTTTCTGAATAGGATAAGCGAGTGATTTCAATCCCCATGGATTGCTGTGCACTATGGCACCACGAAGTTCAACTATCAAATCTGCATACTTTTTTTGTGCAGCTTTGAAGTCTTCTTCAGACAGAACTGGTGTGAAAATCACCATCAATTCGTAATTGTTCATTTACTGAATTTTAAGGTTATAAATTGGTTTCTCCCAGTGGACACCCATTACTGGATGAATCAGCCAAAACTGATTTGGGGCTGCAAAGGTAAGGATTGGATATGGGAAAATCAAGAAAAAGGTTAAAACCGGTTAAAGAGGTATTTTTAGCCCCTTTTAACTA
>JANYEA010000086.1 GCA_025363385.1 Bacteroidota bacterium
TGATTTGATCAGTTAATATCAATGTAAACACTACACTAAGTATCCAGTAAAACGCTTTGCTCTTAAAATTCATTAGCGCGAAAACTATTAAAAAAACATAGAGCGGCAACCAGGTATTTGCATTTCGCCAAATAGGAAAGATTGCATCTAGTATAGGATTCGTGAAAACAGTATTGATTTTCAAAAACAAAGCTGTATCCCAAGCATTTATCCATTGCCATATTTGCTGTAAGAACCCATTCATTAATACAATATCAAGTTTCATGTTATAAAGATAAAGTTTGGTATAAATTAACGGCCGGTATACACGATCTGTTTCTTCACAATAACAGGCATTATCCTTTCTTCTGTGCAATTAAAATAAGCCTGGGTGAATTATGTAGATCGTATTTACCCAACTGATAATCGCCAAATACTTCCTTAATTTGAAGATGTTGGTATGACAACATTTCTGTAAAATCGCCTAAAGAAAATTTGGCAACCCTTTCAGTGTACAAATGCTTAGGGTTTTTATTTTTACTATCCGTTATTTGAATTTGCTTGAAGAAATGGCCTTCGTCATTCCATTTGCTAATATGAAAATCGATATCTTCTACAGATTTCACATTTTTAGATTTCTGCGTTTTTTCAGCAAAATGAACATTTAGGTAATCAATTATAAGATAACCTCCTGGCTTTAAGCTCTGTGCCATCGTTCTAATTGCATTATCGTGTTCCCTCCTAGTTCTAAAATAACCGAAACTTGTGAACATATTAAAGGCAAAATCGTAGTAATTAATCCAAAAAGGCAAACGCATATCATGCGTATAAAAATGCAGGTTATCGGATTGCTGACCCATTGCTTCCTGAATCGACTCCTCAGATAGATCTATGCCAGTTACATCAAAACCATAATTAGCCAATGCCTTACTATGCCTTCCCTTTCCACATGCAACATCTAGCATGGTAGCGCCAGAAATAGGATTTAGGTGAGATATAAGCTTTTGAATAAAATCAAGTGCTTCCCGATCATCTCTATTTTGATATAACAAGTGATAATAATGCGAATTGAACCAATCTTTAAACCACGACTGCTGCATATGCCTACTTTAGGGCACAAAAATAGGATTCCGATTCAAAGAATAAATTGAATTATGTTTGCAGTGAGCAAAACAATTGAATTAATGGCGTTAATTAAAAGTATTTCGGGTATTCGTGGAACTATAGGCGGCAAGCCTGGCAACACTTTGAGCCCTTTGGATGTAGTAAGATTCACAGCCGCTTATGGCACTTGGCTAAAAGGTCAGCAATTAGAAAAAACTGGTATAAACAACCCAAAAGTAGTAATTGGCCGTGACGGACGAATTAGTGGTGAATTAGTTCAACGCTTGGTGATCAGTACCCTAAACGCATTAGCAATTGATGTAATTGACCTTGGATTAAGTACTACTCCAACTGTAGAGATGGCAGTTGTTTTTGAAAATGCAGCTGGTGGAATTATTCTAACGGCTAGTCATAATCCAAAAGAATGGAATGCATTAAAGCTGCTGAATTATAAAGGCGAATTTATTAGTGGTGATGATGGAAGCAAAATTTTACAAATAGCGGAAGCAGAAGATTTTAATTTTGCAGGTGTAGATGAATTGGGTACTTATTCTGAAGATCATGAAGCATTGCAAAAGCATATTGATGCTGTTGTAAATTATCCATTGGTTGACAAAGCAGCTATTAAGAACGCCAATTTTAAAATAGTTTTAGATGCCATTAATAGCACCGGCGCAATGGCTGTTCCTGCCTTACTTAGTGCACTTGGGCTTACTAAAATTATGGTACTAAATGGAGAAGTCAATGGACAATTTGCCCATAATCCAGAACCCCTGCCCGAACATTTAAATGTGCTTTGTAATGAGGTTAATAAATCAAATGCTGATTTAGGAATTGCAGTAGATCCGGATGTAGACCGATTATGCTTTGTATGTGAAGACGGAACTTTATTTGGCGAAGAGTATACTTTAGTGGCTGTTGCAGATTATGTATTAAAAAATAGAAAGGGGAATACTGTAAGCAACCTATCTTCTACCAGGGCTTTACGCGATGTTACTGAGAAGCATGGTGGCACTTATTATCCGAGCGCTGTAGGGGAAGTAAATGTGGTGAATAAAATGAAAGAAGTAAATGCTGTAATCGGTGGAGAGGGTAATGGTGGTATCATCGTTCCTGATTTACACTATGGCAGGGATGCGTTGATTGGGATTGCATTGTTTTTAACCCATCTTGCAAAAGAGAAAAAAACAATCAAGCAATTACGCAATACTTATCCTGATTATTTTATTAGCAAGAATAAAATAGAATTGAATGAAGGGGTAGATTTAAAAGAGATCTTTACCAAAATAGAAAACAAATACAAAAAACAGCCCATTAATACAGTCGACGGTTTGAAAATTGAATTTGATAATGACTGGGTTCATTTAAGACCAAGTAATACAGAACCGATCATTCGTATTTATGCGGAAAGTAATTTTCAAAATACGGCTTCAAATATTGCAAAAAGATTAATGCAAGATATTAACGAGGCACAATAAGATTTTAACTATACACACCTGATTTAAGAACTGAGCAAAGATTTCCTGCCTCGCAGGATATCTTTATTTTTACCCATTATGGAAAGAATATATCTAGATAATGCAGCAACCACCGCGTTAGACCCTGAGGTTCTTGACGCAATGATGCCCTATCTTACTAATAGATTTGGGAATCCTTCTTCCATTTATAGCTACGGTAGAGAAAGCAGGATGGGGATTGAAAACGCACGAAAATCTGTAGCAAAACTGTTACATGCACATCCTTCTGAAATTTTCTTTACCAGCGGCGGAACAGAGAGCAGTAATATGGCCATCACTGCTGCAGTTAGAGATCTTGGATGTAAACACATCATTTCTTCAAAAATTGAACACCACGCTACTTTACACACCATTGAATACTTGCACAAAAAAGACGAAGCTAGTTTGAGTTATGTTCAGATTTTAGAAAATGGACATATTGATCTATCGCATTTGGAAGAACTCTTACAAAATAGTTCTGAAAAATGTTTGGTTACATTAATGCATGCCAATAATGAGATTGGAAATATAACCGATCTTTTTAGCATAGGTAATCTTTGCAAAAAACATCATGCGATTTTCCATAGCGACACAGTGCAAACCGTGGGGCATTTCCCTTTTGACCTTCGTAATACGCCAGTAGATTTCATTACAGGTTCAGGGCATAAATTTCATGGACCAAAGGGCTCCGGTATTTTATATATCAATGAAAATATTAAAATCAATCCCTTCATAAATGGAGGCAGCCAGGAAAGAAATATGCGTGCCGGCACCGAAAATTTATATGGAATCATTGGTTTTGCCAAAGCTTTAGAAATGGCTTCTGAAAATCATATTACTGACAAGGAAAAAATTCAGGGACTGAAATTTTATATGATGGTGTCTCTTGAAAAAAATATTTCTGGCACCAGTTTCAATGGAGATCCTACAGGAAATTCTTTATATGCTGTGTTAAGTGTAAATTTTCCTAAGACAGAAAAAAGCGAAATGTTACTGTTTAACTTAGACATAAATAATATTTGCGCAAGTGGGGGAAGTGCCTGCACCAGTGGTGCTGATCAAGGTTCGCATGTGATCAGGGCTTTGAAAAATGACCCTAATTGTGTTACTGTTCGCTTTTCATTTAGTAAATACAATACTACATCTGAAATTGATCAGGTAATTGATAAGCTAAAAAATATCATTTAAATATCACCCAATTTTAAAAGTAATCTAATATCCATTCGAAGGCATTAAATTCCAAAAAAGTAAATAAAGGATATAAGAAGCAACACATTTTCGAATTACGATAAATGTATCCTCATTCATTAGGTAACTGTTTAAACCTCCATACAAGAATGTACTTTTAAGTATGCAAAATATACTTGACCTAGTAGGCAATACGCCTCTGGTTGCTCTTAAAAACATTCCTATCAATAAGAATATTACCATCTATGCAAAGTTAGAAGGTAATAACCCGGGTGGTAGTGTGAAGGATCGTGCAGCTTATGGCATGATTAAAGGCGCAATTGACCGCGGTGAAATTAAGGAAGGCATTACTTTAATTGAAGCTACAAGTGGCAATACGGGAATTGCCTTAGCCATGATTGCCAGTTTATTTAAAGTTCCGATTGAATTGGTGATGCCTGAGGATGCAACGAGGGAAAGGGTATTAACCATGCAAGCATTTGGGGCTAAAGTAATTCTTACTCCAAAAGAGGGCTCTATGGAATCGGCTATCGATTATGCCAACAAGCAGGTTGAAAAAGGTGGTTATTTAATGTTGAATCAATTTGGCAACCCCGACAATCCCGGGATACATTATAAAACCACAGGCCCAGAAATTTGGAATGATACACAGCAAAAGATCACGCATTTTGTTTCTTCAATGGGAACAACAGGAACTATTATGGGCGTTTCAAGGTATTTAAAAGAACAAAATCCTAATATTCAAATTGTGGGATGTCAACCCACAGATGGTTCCAAGATTCCGGGAATCAGAAAGTGGCCAGAAGCTTATCTTCCAACTATTTTCGACAAAAAAAGAGTAGACAGAGTAATCGAAATAGCTGAAAAAGATGCAAGAATCATGAGTAAAAGGCTGGCACGTGAAGAAGCCATATTTAGTGGGATGAGCAGTGGCGGTTCAGTTCATGCAGCCATTGAATTATCGAAAGAGTTAAGTTCTGGAATTATTGTATGTATCATTTGCGATAGAGGAGATCGATATCTTTCTTCTGACTTATTTGACTAATTATTTGCCTTCCCTAGTCCCAGCCACAAAAGACTATTCAAAATAAATCGGTTTTGCATTTCGGATGAAAAACTAGATGAAAGGGTTTGATTGGTGCCCCCATCATAGTCCATATCATTATGCCCAATATTAAAATACAGCATTCTGTATTTCAGATTGGTCCAAGCCACTGGGAAATCGCCAGTATGCCAGATCTCATAGGGTTTAGGACCGGTACCCAGAGGAAAACTAGTGCTATCAATACTTAGTAAAACCTCGATGTTCTTATTCTTTCTAAGATCATTCTTCCAACTATACCACTCATTTGCTGCTGCACTAAAAAGACCAGGCATATTTTTTGTAAAAGGATGATGTAGTTTTTCCACCTTTAATTGTGCATTGGTAGGTCTCCATGTATTTCCTTTGTACTCACCCGACCCTAAAAATATTTCATGATACCAATCCCAATTCTGATCAAACGCAGAGGGAGTTAATGCAAAGGCTGAAAAGTGAAATCCCATCCATGCCCCACCCTTTTCCAAATATTTTTGAAATGCGATTCTTTGAGATAATGAATCAGGTCTTGTATCTAAAAATATTACCACCTGATATTGAAAGAGGAATGTTTCATTTAAATTATTCCAATTATTTGTGGAATCATATTTGAATTGCAATTGCTCACCTTGTTTTGAAAACCATTGATTGGCTTCATGTACAAAGCTAATATGAGCTGGATCTTCTTTGGCTGTATAAAAGGCAATTACTTTGAATTTCCAATTCTTAGTTTGTGCATATACTAAATGAGGCTTACCTAAAATCAAAAAAATTAGTAAGCTTAAAATACAATTGAAATACTTTTTAGTTTGCTGATATGAAATCATAAAAGTATTTTTTCAATTTCGAGCCAACTATTAACTCTCTCATGCCTTCCTGTTTCCTTTAAAATATTATGGGGTTGTGTAAATAAAATTGTTTTTCCTGGAAAATGATCCAGGTTTTTGAAATGGTCATCGATCATAATATCCGCAGCAATTATTTGCTTTGATCCACAAAAGACAATCTGTTGCCAACCTATAAATGGAAAATGCTGTTTGATCCATTCTATTTTTTGAATTAAGCTCCACGGAAACTCAAGAGCAGCCGATACAAGATATAATTCATATGCTTGATTGATTTGTTCCAATACATTTCTACATCCTTCGATTAATGGCGCATTTCTGAAAAAGCCTTCGGCTTGAATATATTTTCTACAATTAACAAATGCCTCTCCTTCTGTTTTTCCATAAACAGATTCAGGAGAGATGGTTTCTCCAAACTCTTTCAGGTGCATTTTAATAAATTGGCTATACACATCAGCCAACACCCCATCCATATCAACCGCAATTTTCTGCATTTAATAATTATTGATAGTCATTTTCATCTTCATCCCCACTTAAATTCATCTGACCTAAATTAAGCATACTTCCCATCAAGTCTTTAAATTCAATACGCCCTTCCAAAGTTTTTTTACTGATCATTGAGAAGGATGATAATCCATGAAGTACAAACTCCATTAATAGAGCAGTTTCATTTTCATTTGTATGTGGATAGAGCTTTTTTACAAAACCATATAATCCATCTACCTGATATAAAGCAACAATTTTGTCAGCATCTTTCATGTCGAGTAAAAGATCTAAATGTTTTCCCCCATCGAACCATCGAATGATGGATTTATAGGGATTCTCAGATTCTTTTTCATCAATAGATTTTTTTCCGGTTGCTCTTTTCTTTTTTACCTGATCAGGGTTAGGAAAATATTGTATAAACTGAGTACGAATCGATTTGTCAAGTAATTGAACAGCTACCTGATATGGTCCTTCCTGCTCGCCTTCATATACCAATTCTATTTTCCCGGTGATTGCTGGAATGATTCCCTGCAAGTCGCTGATCCAAACCTGTGTATTATTTTGATGATGAATAATTGCCCTTCGTTCTGCACTGCTCACAGCGTTTTCAAATGCAGCAATAGTGAGCCTTGCACTCACGCCACTCTTCTTATCTACATATTCATTATTTCTAGCCTCGAAAGCAACTTGCTCTACCAATCTTTTAATGAGATCACTTACACCTACCTTTTCTTTTTGTATTGGTAAGAGATTAGATTCTTGTACAGTGATTGCAAGGGAAGTTTCCAGGTCTTTCGGGTAATGTGTTAGAATTTGACTTTCAATTCTGTCCTTCAAAGGTGTTACAATACTTCCCCGATTAGTGTAATCTTCTGGGTTTGCAGTAAAAACAAATAAAATATCCAAGGGCATTCTTAATTTGAACCCTCTGATTTGTATATCACCCTCTTGTAAAATATTAAATAATGCAACCTGAATACGTGCTTGCAAATCAGGTAATTCGTTAATCACAAATATGCCCCTATTACTCCTAGGAATAATACCATAGTGAATTACTTCTTCATCAGAAAAACTCAACTTTAGATTTGCTGCTTTTATAGGATCTATATCACCAATCAAATCTGCCACAGATACATCTGGGGTGGCTAATTTTTCGCCATAACGTTCTTTTCTATGTACCCAGTGAATTGGCGTTTCGTCGCCAAATTCTGCAATTTTATCTTTAGCATATTTACTCAATGGTTGCAAAGGATCGTCATTCACTTCACTTCCTGCAATGATGGGAATATACTCATCTAGCAAGTCAATCATTTGACGAGCCATTCTTGTTTTAGCTTGTCCGCGCAATCCCAGAAATAAAATATTATGTCTGCTAAGTATGGCCCTTTCCGTATCTGGTATAACGGTGTCTTCATATCCCAAGATCCCTTCAAATGGGTTTTCTTTTTGCTGCATAGATACAATAAGATTTTCTCTTATTTCTTCCTTTACAGATTTCGTTTTATAGCCACTCTTAATTAACTGTCCTAATGTAAATATTTTGTCTTGATTCATTGTTGCGTTTAATATCCTTATTAATATACTGTTTTGCGTTTTCCACTTTCGAAATCCTTAAAAATAAAAGCCCCTAAATTGTCAAGTGATGCAAAGTAGGCCTTACCATGATTGGTTTCAGTAAATTCCTGCACAAAGTTTTGAAGGTAAGGATCTGAAGCAATCATAAATGTAGTAATCGAAATTTTTAGTTTCTTACATTGTGCCGCAAGGTTAATACATCTATTCACCACTTTGCGATCCAAGCCAAAACTATTTTTGTAATATTTTTTTCCAATCTTCAAGCAAGTGGGTTTACCATCTGTGATCATAAAGATTTGTTTGTTGGGGTTCTTTCTTTTACGAAGTAATTCCATTGCTAATTCTAGGCCAGCAACTGTATTGGTATGATAAGGACCTATCTGCAAATAAGGAAGGTCTTTGATCTCAATACTCCATGCATCATTTCCAAAAACAACAATATCTAGTGTGTCTTTCGGATACCTCGTAGTTATCAGTTCACTCAATGCCATTGCTACTTTCTTAGCCGGCGTAATTCTATCTTCGCCATATAAAATCATCGAATGTGAAATGTCAATCATGAGTACCGTGGAAGTCTGCGTTTTGAAATCGTTTTCCCGAATATGTAAATCTTCTTCACGCATTTGAAAGTTTTCTACGCCATGATTGATCTGTGCATTGCGAATACTTTCTGTAAAATCAATTTGTTCGAGCATATCCCCAAACTGGAAGGGACGGGTATCAGGATTAATTTCATCGCCCTGACCCAACTTAAATGTCTGATGATTTCCCTGCTTCGATTTTTTCAACTTCCCAAAGATCTCTTCCAGGCTTTTCTTGCGAATGGTTTGTTCGGCCTTGCTGGTAATCTTAAAACTTCCATCAGGTTCGTTTTCCTTGATGTAATTATTCTCTTTCAGCTCATCAATAAAATCTCCCATCCCATAATCATCATCAGTTAAATGATACTGCTTGTCTAACTCACTTAACCAAGACAACGCCTCAGCAGCATCTCCATTGGTATAGGTAAGCAATTGCGTGAAAATATCTAGCAATTGCTCGAATTTTGATTTGGTTCCTTCATTGGGGTCGAAATGTATAAAACGATGTCCTAACATAATTGGAATCTCCTAAAGATTGTAAAGTTGCTGCTATAATAACAAGAATACCTGAAATAAGTTCTAAAAAAGATGCCCAGACTTACATCCGGGCATCGTAAAGATTAAATATATCTTCTTTTTAATTTTTACTTTTTACCAGAATCAGCTGCCATCATTTTTCCAGGAATTTGAATTCTTGGGTTATATATGGCCTCAATTTGTTCTAACCCTTTCAAATAGCTTTCTGCCATACGTTTTTCGTCTGCCATCTGATCTACTTTATCTCCAGTTAATGAATTACAGAATTTAACTTGTTGTTGAAGGTCTTTCTTTACAGATGCTGCCACTTTCTCGGACAACACTTTATTATCGGCCATTAAACATGCCTCCAAGAATAATAATGAATTCTTATTATGCATATTTCCACGGCTTGCCATTCCATAAGGGAAGTTTTCCTGTAACATCATTTCGTCTACTTTATCTAATACCTTACGTGCATCTTCTTTTCTGTTTTTAGCAGATAAATCGATCGCAAGTTCAGCATAAGCATTTCTGATGGTATTCAAATGGCGACGGTTTTCTTCATCGAAATAAACCCCCTTTACATTTGCATTTCCTGAAGAGAATACGTTCAGTGATTTCGATAACATCCAATTAGTATTTACCCTGCTATTTGCTACTGGCACCAATCGATGACTTAATCCATCTCTCCGTAAGTACTGATCAAAACCAAGGTTCAGATCTGGGGTGGTGAAATAAATAGGTCTAACCCATTTATTAGCTGCAATGATGTTTAATACTGCCAGGTCGTTCTTCATCAATGATGTTTTCGGAACATCAAAACGCAATTCCTTCATAATACTATCATCTGCATTTACCACTTTGTTTTTCAAAACAAAATTAGCATCAACTGGTACCGCGAACTTACGTACCGGGAAGCTATTCAAAGGTTCTGAACCGCGACTATTATCTAATTTATCTGCATCATCACTACCCACATAATTTTTCATTACATCATAAAGATCATAATAACGGTCCTCCGGAATATTAGGTCTTGGGCTATATACCACATAGTCTCTTTTACCTGCTTCAATTTGATCAGGTCTCCAGATTACATCAACTGAATCACTTTGATTTACTTTGTATCGTAATTCATTAATATACCAATCAATTCCTAATAAGCTGTAGTTAATCACTCGAATATCTGGCCGTATGCCTTCTACCTCCTGTGCATACCAGAGTGGATAAGTATCATTATCACCAAAAGAAAATAAAATCGCATTTGGTGCGCAACTTTCTAAATAATCTTTTGCAAGGTCTCTTGATAATACTTTTTTACTACGATCATGATCATCCCATTCTTGTTGAGCCATCAGGGTAGGTACTGCTAATACACAAAGTAAGGAAGCTAACACGGCTGCCAAATTTTGTGAAACAACCTTTCCTAACCACTCACTTATTTTTAATACTCCAAGACCGATCCAAACTGCAAAAGCATAAAAAGAACCTACATATGCATAATCACGTTCACGAGGTTGATAACCTGCCTGATTTAAGTAGATTACAATTGCAAAACCGGTAAAGAAAAACATCAGGAAGTTTACAACTCCATCGTCGCCTCTATTTTTAAATTGATAAAATAACCCGATCAATCCCAAAATAAACGGCAAGAAGAATAATTTGTTATTGGCTTTATTATTCTTCAAACTATCTGGCATAGCGCTTTGATCGCCTAAGAATATACTATCAATAAAAGGGATGCCAGTAATCCAGTTACCATCGCGCACATTACCAATGAACATGCCTTGTACATCATTTTGCTTACCTGAAAAATTCCACATAAAATATCGGAAATACATCCAATAAGATTGATAGGCTACAAAAAACTTGATATTATCTATCTGATTCGGAGATCTTTCGTATCCCCCATCTTTCAATCGATTAATGTTTAAGAAATAAGCGTAATAATCAGCATGGTTCTGATCATTACTTGCATCCCATACACGAGGGAACACCATTTTATCTTCGGGCTGATACAGGTATCTACGATCTGGTCCGATCTCAATATATTTATCACGCGCCTTTTCATACTTCATAGATCCAGACTTCAAATCAACAGGTTGTGCGTTAAATTTCTGTCCGTATAACAAAGGAAAATCACCATACTGTTCACGACCTAAATAACCCACTAAGCTCATTGGATTATCCACATTATACATATCCACTGAAGGGTTTGCACTACTACGAATCATAGTTGTGATATAAGTACTATACCCTAACAACATGAAAGTTAATGACCATAAACCTAGGCGCATATAAGCCCAGTCTTTCTTTGCCGCAAATTTTAATCCATACCATATTGCAAACGCCAGTAAAACAAAGAAAGTAGCAAATCCGCTAAAGAAAGGAAGGCCAAAACCATTTACAAACCAACGATCAAAACTTCCTGCACCTTTAATGGTATATTGAATTACACCAACTTGTACTAATCCTGTGATTAAACATCCAATCACAAAGAAAATATAGATTCCACCGTTGTGTTCTTTATTATCCTTATTCCATTTTTCAACTATAAATAATATTCCAATGGCAACAATAGTTCCCAGAATCATTAAGCCACCCATGGTTGGATCAAGCGATAATCCTCGGTCTTCATTTACTTCCCCATTTGCCATTATTAAAGCGCCAACAAAAGCAAGTGCTCCACCAACAGCGATAATGCGAATAAACCAGCTACGAATAAGGGTATAGTTGAAAGAATTTTTTCTCTTGAAATAATACACCATTACAATTGCTGGAATGGTAAGCAAGTTTAATAAGTGAACCCCAATAGAAAGGCCCATCATAAAGAAAATGAAAACGATCCACTTGTCTGCACCAGGCTCATCGGCATGGTTTTCCCATTTCAGAATAGCCCAAAAAACGATTGCCGTAAAGAAAGAAGAAAGTGCGTAAACCTCACCTTCTACAGCACTATACCAAAACGAATCAGAGAAAGTGTAAGCTAATGCACCAATTACTCCAGCGCCCATGATCGACCAAACCTGAAAACTGTTTAAAGCGTCGGTTGTTTTAACTGACATCAATTTGCGTGCAAAATGGGTAATTGTCCAAAACAGGAAAAGAATGGTAAATCCACTTGCTAAAGCACTCATCACATTCACCGCTTTTGCCGCATTCATTGGATTGTCGCCAAACAAAACAATAAATATGCGACCAAGGATTACAAATAAAGGAGCCCCTGGAGGGTGTGGAATTTGTAACTTAAAACAGCTACTCACAAATTCGCCACAATCCCAGAAACTACCACCGGCTTCTGCGGTTAAAACATACACGGTACAAGCAATCAAAGCAACTGCCCATCCAACAATATTGTTAATCCGATTAAACTGCATATTGGTTTTGGTTTTTAAAGACTGGCAAACATACCTTAATAATCCTAAAATCGAAAAAACAGCTGCCCATTTTACAAGATTTAAGAAATCCTTTAAGGTTATTAACTTTCCATAAGGTTATTCTGAGGGAAATCACTGATTATCAAGACCTATTAAAATCAACTTATTTGCAATCGCAGGCCCATTCAACCCCTAAATCGATGCAGGTAACCACGGTTATTTCATTACCACAGGGAGCAAAAATAACGCGTAGTTTTTGTCCGTCTTTAGACAATCCTTCTACCGCGTATTTTTTTCTACAGGGTTCCCCCTGCAATTCGCTTTTACGGTAATTGATGGTTCCTTGTTCCAAAATGTCTTTTATTTCAGATTCATCGATATGCCTGCATTCCATTCTACACTTTGCATGTTTTGAATAATGCATGCTACTGGGGTGCCTGTTTAACCCCCTTGAACTAGGTTCTTCTTTTTGAGAAGAGGTAGTCTGTTCTGTAACGGTTTGTTTTGGTTGGGGCTTGGATGGCTGCTTACAATACCTAACCGTAAATACCAATAAGGCTAAAACAACCAAAAGTAATAAAGGGAGTGCTTTTTTGAAATTCATGTTACTGACTTGACCACAAGTTTACGCTTTTCAATAAAAATGGCCCAAATAATTCCATCATTCAGTCAATTAGTTGCAACACATTATCTTTGCCAATATATGGATAAGAAGCGTTCGGTAGCCTTTCATACCTTAGGTTGTAAATTAAATTTTTCAGAGACCTCAACTCTATCTAGGATGATGGAACAAAAGGGGTTTGAGAAAAAAGAATTCGACGATATTGCCGACGTATACGTTATCAACACCTGTTCTGTAACAGATAACGCGGATAAGGAATGCCGACAGTTAGTTCGCAGAATTCAACGCAAATCGCCCGAAAGTTTTGTAGTTATTACAGGTTGTTATGCCCAATTAAAACCCGAAGAGATTGTTCAGATTCCTGGAGTTGATTTGGTGTTAGGTGCTTCAGAGAAGTTTAATATCATGGAACATATTGCCCAATTAACAAAGGGTGATGCTGGTAAGATTTGCAGCTGTGAAATTGAGGATGTTACTGGATTTCAGGCTTCCTATTCTATGAATGACCGTACAAGAAGTTTCTTGAAAGTACAGGATGGTTGCGATTATAATTGTGCTTTCTGTACTATCCCAATGGCACGCGGAAAAAGTAGAAGTGATAATGTTGCCAATGTGGTTCGTAATGCGCAGGTATTAGCTGCTGATGGAGTAAAAGAAATTGTACTTACTGGAGTTAATCTGGGCGACTTTGGCAGGGGACCCAATGGTGATTATAAATATGAAGAAGATTTCTTCGATTTAATTCAGGCTTTGGATGAAGTAAATGGAATAGAACGCTACCGTATCTCATCCATTGAACCTAATTTATTAACCCCTGAAATTGTTGCATGGGTTGCGAAAAGTAAAAAGTTCATGCCTCATTTTCATATCCCTTTACAAAGTGGGAGTAATGATATTTTAAAGTTGATGCGTAGAAGGTATCAAAAAGAATTATACCAGGAGCGTGTTACGTTGATCAAAAATTTAATGCCGCATTGTAGCATTGGCGTGGATGTAATTGTTGGGTTTCCGGGAGAATCGGATACACAATTTCAAGAGACATTTCAATTTCTACACGAATTAGATGTATCCTATTTACATGTGTTTACTTACTCAGAAAGACCTGATACAAAAGCTTTAGAAATTAAGCCAATAGTACCTATCCACATTCGAAATGCTCGAAATAAGATCTTAAGAAATCTATCTTATCAAAAGTTACAATACTTTACTGCTCAACATAGTGGGGAAAACAGAAAAGTATTATTCGAAAATTTTGAGAAGAATGGCATGATGGAAGGTTATACTGATAATTATATACGTATTTCTGCTTCTTATAAGAACGAGCTGGTGAATCAAGTGGTAGATTGGACATTGTAGGGTGAACCACCCCAGCCGTAATCTGCTAAAGCGAAATCGGCATTCCCTCCTTCGTATACGATGTAGGGGAAACTTACAAATTTTCTACTAACTTTTTTACGTATTAATTTTTACTTTTTTAATCTAAATGAGAAAGATATTCCACAGGGAATTCTACTACCATTACTTGTCCGAGGCTTTCTAATTTTACAAAGATTTTCTTCTTTGCGTTTCTTAGAACGGTACCTTCTTTGCCCATGAAAACACCGTGATTCACGCGGATTTTAGTAGATTCAGCATACCCTTCTTTACTGATTAAAGATATTCGCACATCTTTTTCAAGTAAGTATTGTTTGATAAGATTTATCTCATCGTCTTTAATTACTGCGGGCTTTCCAAGGTAGTGTACAAAATTTAAAATGCCATCTGTTTGAAGCACTTTCAGTTTTTCGTTCATATCAATATGTACGAAAATGTATGATTTGAACAATGGCTCTTCAATTATTTTTTTTCGATCGCTCCACTGTCTCTCCATTTTTTGCAAAGGACACCATGACTCAATATTTTTCCTTATCAAGCTTGCATCAATCTTTTTCTCCCAGCGTGGTTTGGTATATAGTGCATACCATTTCTTATCCTCTTCCATGGTTCAAACATTCAAGACAAAATAAATGCAATTCTATTTTAAAACTGTTTGTGCTTGAGGATGTATCATTTCAGAAACCATTTTAACAGTTTCCTCTAAATGCATATCAGTTTTAATCGCTTTTAACCAAGACAAATATCTTTCCCCTTTTGGTTTATCAGGATTATTATAAAATTTATCATGATCAACCGCCATGGCTTCTATATTCATGTCTTTCTCCAGTTTCAGTAATGCATTGTTCTGATTCACTGTTGTTCTAATCTGCTTTTGAATATCCTTGTATTTTGCAATATTCAAATTAATTGGCTGCTCGGCATTTTTAGACAACCACAGCAAATTACTCCTAAGCAAATTCAGCGATTTATTCTCAGCAACCTTTGCGTTTTCTTTCTGAATTACAGAAGTAAAATCTGCAATATTCCAGGTATCATATGGTACTTTTGAAATTTCATCCCAAGGCAATGCAGATGCATTATCTCTTTCTCTTAATTTATAGTATTCCAATGCGTCTGGTAAAATCACATCTGGAGTAACCCCTTTTAATTGCACCGAACCACCATTGATACGATAGTACTTTTGAAAAGTTAATTTCACAGCACCATACTCGGTTCTGCCACTAGAAAAATCAATGGGCTTACCAAAAGGAATAGTTTTCTGAACGGTACCCTTACCATAGGTAGACGTACTTCCAATGATGATACCGCGCTTATAATCTTGAATAGCTGCAGCAAAAATTTCACTGGCAGATGCACTAAATTCATTGACCATTACCGCTAAAGGGCCATCATATATAGCACCAGAACGTCTGTCATTGATGGCACTAGATTTACCATCTTTATCACGCACTTGTACCACAGGACCCTGGTTAATGAACAACCCAACCATTTGAACTACTTCGTACAAAGATCCACCACCATTTGTTCGAATATCTAATACGATGCCTTTTACATTTTCCTTCTTTAATTTTTCTATTTCTTTTGCTACATCATCTGAACAACGGCTACCAGATTCACGTTCAAAATCTGCATAGAATTCTGGAAGATAGATATAACCGATTTTATCAGTTCCATTTTGAATAACCGCTCCTCTTACTAATCCTTCATCTAAAGAAACTTCTTCACGGATCATGGTAACCACTTTAATGGTACCATCCAATTTTTTCAACGTAATTCGAACTTCAGATCCTTTATTGCCCCTAATTAACTTTACTGCATCTTGTGTAGTATAACCAGTAACATCAACTGGTTCTTCCTTTCCTTGTGCTACTTTTAAAATAATATCGTTTGCTGAAATTTCCCCAGACTTCCAAGCAGCGCCACCGGGTTGAACACTTGCAATTTTTACTTCCCCATTTTCAGTTTCCGTTAATTGTGCTCCAATACCATAAAATCTTCTACTCATTTCCTCATCGAACGCTCTTTTTTCAATAGGGGGAAAATAGTCTGTATGTGGGTCCATCAAATTGGTAATCACATTTAAATACGCGTTAAAACGTTCGTCTTCATTAAATGCACTTTTCAATCGATCATATCTTTTATCCATGATCTTCAACACTTTCATTCTTGCTTCACGTTCTAAGGTTGAATCTGCTTTAACTACAAAATCTTTGCTGTCTTTATTTTTTTCACGCAAATCCTGAAATTCTACGAATTTTTCCAAAGAATAAAATTTCAACTCCTTTCTAAAGCGATCTTTTCTCTCTGTATCATTTGCCGCAAAAGATAATTTATCTCCATCTGTAAAAAAGGTTTCGTCTTTACTGAAATCAAAAGGTTGTGCTAAGATTTCTTTGTACATAGCAATTGTTTCGGGTAACCGCTTGTCATAAATAGCACTTACTGCTGGGGCAAAAGCAATGGGTTGTCCATGCATTTCATCATCAAGCGTTGTTTCAAACTTTTTTAACCCATTGATATCCGCTTGAGTAAATAATATTTTATCACCGTCTAGTTCATTCAAATATTTCTTGTACACTTCTTTAGAAAATATGTCATTGATTGTTTTAGGGCTATAGTGGCCTTCTTCCAATAATGATCCAATGGCATTCAATAAACGCTGTTTGGTAGTAATATTAATAGTCTCATTGCCTGAATCGATTACTTTGAAAGCAAAGAACAATGCGCCAAATAGAACAATGGCGGTTAGAACTAACCCTTTTTTACTCTTCATAAATTGCTTAAATTTTTGCATGACAGTACCAAAAATAGCTGAAAAACCCTTTTAGCCCTTACCTTTTATCTCAATTAACAAAGGATTTTGGAAAGAGTTTTGAAAAAGATTCAAAATTCAGTTTTGAGAAATGACTAATTACCCTATTTTTGCAATCCTTCAGGAAAATTAATTTTCCTGAAGTGTTGAAAATGGAGGGCATAGCTCAGTAGGTTAGAGCGACAGTTTGTGGCACTGTAGGTCGTGGGTTCGAGACCCATTGTTCTCCCAACCAAAACCCTATAAGCTTTCTTATAGGGTTTTTAATTTACTACTCATGAAGATCACACTAATTCTTATTCCAGTTATTTCTGCATTTATTGGATGGTTTACCAATTGGATTGCTATAAAAATGTTATTCCACCCAAAAGTTCCAGTTAAAGTACTAGGAATCACATTTCACGGCATTTTTCCCAAAAGACAAAAACAGTTCGCTGAAAAACTCGGAAAGCTGGTTAGCCAAGAGCTTCTATCATTTTCTGATATCGAAAAAAAGATATCGAATCCAGATAATATTGAAAAACTGATGCCTTATGTGGAAACACATATCGATCATTTTCTACGGGTAAAATTGGCTGAAGAAATGCCCATGATCAGCTTGTTTATAGGTGATAAGACCATCAATCAGATGAAATCGGTATTTATTAAGGAATTACAAACGCTCTTCCCATCTATCATGGAAAATTATATGGGTCAGTTAGAAAAAGACCTTGATCTTGAAAAAATAGTAGTAGATAAAGTAAGTGGTTTTTCATCTGATAAACTAGAAGAAATCCTCCAGGCCATCATGTCGAAAGAATTCCGTTTTGTAGAAATTATCGGTGGAGTTTTAGGTTTTGTCATTGGGCTTTTACAGGTTTTATTGACCATTTTGAGCTAGTCACCGATTATTTCATGTCTTCAACCTAGGGTTTTAAAACTTTATCCATTCAAAATTGTCATATTACCGCTTGTGTAAACAATCCGTTTACAGCTACCTTCTGAACGACCTTTATACCCTAAAAGTATTTATAATTTATATATGAGAACATTATTATTTGCCTTTATTTTATTCAGTTTCCAAGTTACTATTCAGGCACAAATGCCCACCGGAATGATGGGAGGAGCCAGAGGTGCCGGCGGACAAGCCATGAATGTGGGTCATTTTTACGGTAAAATTGTAGATAATAAAACTAATAAAGCAATTGAAGGTGTTTCTGTTCAATTAACGGGTAATAAGTTTGATACAGTTACAAAAAAAATGAAAGAAACCATTCTTTCCACTCAAATCACGAAGGCAAATGGAGAATTTAGTATTGAAGGACTTTCAGTGATAGGTAAATTCAATTTGAAATTATCAGCTATCGGATATAAAAGTGTGATAAATCCCATCAGTTTTGGTTTAAAAATGCCTCAAGGCGGTGCTCCTACAGCTGCTTCCATGCAACAAATGATTGCTCAAGCAGATAAAGATCTGGGAAATATTAAAATGGAAGCAAATGCAACTGATTTAGGAAATGTTACGGTTACATCAACTGCTAAGCCACAATTTGAAATGGGCATAGATAGAAAAGTGTTCAATGTAGACAAGAATATTATGGCTTCTGGGCAAACAGCTACCGAAATCATGAAAAATATCCCTTCCTTAAATGTAGATATTGATGGCAATGTTACAATGCGCAATGCAACTCCTACCATTTTTATAGATAACAGACCTACTACCTTAACACTTGATCAAATTCCAGCGGATATTATAGACAAGGTAGAGCTGATTACCAATCCTTCTGCGAAATATGATGCTTCTGGTGGAAATGCAGGTATTTTAAATATCGTTTTAAAGAAAAATAAAAAAAGTGGTTATAATGGAGGTTTAAGGGCAGGATTAGACTCAAGAGGAAAGTTTAATGGAGGTGGCGATATCAATTTACGTCAAACTAAAACCAATATTTCATTGAGTGGTAACTTAATGCAACGTAAATCTATTTCAGAAGGCTTAGCGGATAGAAACAATTTATTAACTACACCAAGTTTTATTCAACAAGTAACCAATGGTACCAGTTATAACAATTTTGGTTTTTTAAGAGGTAGTGTAGATTGGTTTATAAATAATAGAAGTACCATCACCATTGGTGGAAACTTTATGAAAGGAAGTTCTACTAATGATCAAGATCAGCGTGTAGATTCTACAATCAAAGGTTTACAAACTTCTTATAACCTCATCAACGGGCAAAGTACCGGAATGATGAAAAACTGGGGTACACAATTAAGTTACAAATACAATTTTGTAAAAACGGGCAGGAATCTTTCTGCTGATTTTAACTTAAACTCGAGCAATAACGAAAACACAAACAATATCATTACACAAACCTATAATGTTGATAATTCCTTAAAAGGAGCTGCTTTAAAACAAAGAACCATTGGTGGTGGTGATTCTAAAAATTATACTTTCCAAACCGATTATGAAGATCAGTTAACGGAAGATTCAAAATTCGAAGCAGGTGCAAGAGCCGCCATAAGAGATTTTGTAAACTCAAGTGATCAGTATCGCTATATTTTAACTGATTATTTCTTAATTCCAAGCATCAGTAGTAAATATAAATTCAACGATCAGGTCTATGCCGCCTATGCGAATTACGCATTTAAAAAGAAGAAATGGAGTTACCAATTAGGCTTTCGTGTTGAGAGCTCCAATTATACTGGAACTTTATTAAAACAAGATGGAACTGACTCTGCTTCTTTTAATGTAAAATATCCTTTAAGCCTTTTCCCTAGTGCGTTTGTAACCTATAAAGTAAATGATAAAGAAGATATTCAAATCAATTATTCCAGAAGGGTTAATAGACCAAACTTTTTTCAATTAATGCCTTTCCCTGATTATTCAGATCCACAGAATATCAATATTGGAAATGCAAATTTGAAACCTGAGTTTACCAATTCATTCGAATTTTCTTATAATAATGCCTATAAAAAAGGAGCCAACTTTTTAGCGACTGCCTATTTCAAATACAGCACTAATTTGATTACTCGTTATGTATATCGCGATAAGAATGGATTATCGCCTTTGGATAGCGCTTATTTCAATACTTATATCAATGCTGATAATAGTATTACCTATGGTCTGGAACTATCTAATAAAGTACCCGTTACCAAATGGTGGGACCTTACTGTAAGTTTCAACTTGTTTGACTCTAAAATCAATTCTGGAATTCCTAATACAACGGTAGACAATTCATTGCTAAGCTGGTTTGCTAAAATGAATAACAACTTTAAAATTGCAAAGGGCTTGTCTGTTCAATTTAGTGGCGATTACCAAGCCAAAACCATTTTGCCTCCAGGTGGAAGCAGCGGTGGAGGTGGAGGTGGCAGACCAGGTGGTATGGGTGGAGGAATGTTCGGTGGCGGTCCTCAATCAACCTCACAAGGATATAATTTTCCTCGTTATGGATTCGACTTAGCTATTCGTAAAGAATGGACATGGAAAAATGGTAAATCTGGCTCATTGAGTTTGAGTATGAACGATGTTTTTAGAACACAGGAATTCAAAACTTATTCAGAGAGTATCTACTTTAATCAAATCAGTTCAAGAAGAAGAGATCCCCAAGTGCTTCGTCTCAACTTTAGCTACCGCTTTGGTAAGTTCGATGCCAACTTGTTTAAACGTAAAAATACAAAAGCGGATTCTGGTGGAGGAATGGATATGATGCAGCAATAAATAAAAAGTAAAAAATCAAAAGGCAAAACTTTTGAAGCCATAAATAAAAAAAAGCCGCTCAAATAAAGAGGGCACTGAAAAAGCCTCTGATTTTTGAATAGAAAAATTAAAAGCGATTAAGTTAAAAGAGATTTTAGCTTGATCGCTTTTTTTATTGGTAATTATTTAGTGTAGGATTTTGCTCAGTAATTCGGTGCTAAGTGGCT